>JAYVBW010000314.1:0-5094 GCA_043750255.1 Pirellula sp. | reverse complement strand
GTTTCGATTCGAGTCGATATAAATTGGCCAATAGCGAAGTCCCCACTCTGCCGGGTCGGCGATACCATTGGCGTTCGCGTCAAAGAATTTGCGACCGCTGATGAGAGTTACGTCGTTGTCCCGTTTGTTGCCAAAGTTCCGATCCGCAATCGTGATTCCGCTATGCGCTCCAGCAGAACCTCCAACGGCGATGGCGTAAAATCGGCTAGCAGGGAACGTTTGTCGCCAGCCGGGCGCACCACTTTCGTTGACCAAATAGTTACCTGGCGGCAGGTAAACCGGCGGGATAGTATAGGAACCATCTGCACCGGTATAGAAGACAGTACTAAAGACGTTTTCCACCACTGTTTTCGTTGGTATTCTTACCGTCTTGGCTTTTCGTACACTGTTTGGTACACTAATGATAGCTAAAACGGGTTAGCTAAACAAAACGACCTCGTTCCACTTGCAATGGTTCGAGGTCTACACCACCCACTGAAGAAAGCAGAAGGTGACGCATGACCACTAGTGTACCGAAAAAAGCGAATCGATTCCCACTCTTTATTCACAAGGGAAAAGGGTATTGGTGCAAAACCGTTCTGGGAAAGCACAAGTATTTCGGCAAAGTCGCTGACGATCTAAATGGACAAAAGGCTTTGAATCGCTGGCTCAAGGAAAAGGAATGGCTTCTTGCTGGATTGGAACCGCCTGTTGACGATGGCAGTGGCGTTGTCACCGTCAAGAGCGTATGCAACGCGTTCATGAAATCCAAAGAGGCGGCAAAGGATGCTGGTGACCTCGCACAGCGAACGTACGATGAGCTGCTTGGTACATGCAAGATGTTCATGGCGGTTGTTCCTGCATCGACTCCCGCAAAGGTTATCGGACCTACTCATTTCTCAAGTGTACTTGCGGCGATCAATCGCAAGTGTACGTCTCCGAATACTAGGGGAAAACTTGTCGGTCAAATCAAATCGCTTTTCAAGGCAGCGTATGAAGCTGGATTACTTGAGCGGCCTGCAAACTTTGGGTTGTCGTTCTCGAAGCCAAAGCAGAAAGCATATCGCAAGCATGAGAACGCAAAAGGAGATCAGACGTTCACCGCGGAGCAAATCGCAACCCTACTTGCATGCGCCGACACAAACGCCAAAGCAATGATTTTGTTGGGAATCAACGCAGGATTCCTCAACACCGAGCTGGCAGAACTCCCGCGTTCAGTTATCAAAGGCGACTACCTTGAGTGGCCGAGAGCTAAGACCTGCACCTATCGCAGAGTCAAGCTATGGCAGGAAACGAAGTCAGCGATTGATGCTGCTATCAAATCTGGACCGATTGACGGTGGACTGGTTTTCTATCGAACGAAATCGCGGGACTTTTCCGATACGCAAAGGAATGGTAGGCACGTCGGAAGGCTATTTGAAAAAGCACTCGATACAGCGAAGATCGAAGGTCATTCCTTCCGAGACCTCCGCTACACGTTTCAAACCATCGCCGAGGAAGCTCCAAATCTCGATCCTCCCGCGATTCGGTTGATTATGGGTCACGCGGACTCAAGTAACGACATGGCATCGCGGTACCGGCAGCGAATCAACGATGAAAGGCTTTCCGCCGTTACTGATCATGTTCGGCAATGGCTCTTTGGTGCGGATAAGAAACGAGGTGCCAAGTGAACGCAAAAGCCCGATTCATTGAAGGCTTGAGACTCCTACAAGACAGTGTAAGGCAGATCGACTACTTCGACACATCTGCCGCGGTATGGCGGAAGAAACTAGTGGATGGTGAGATTGATTTTGAGTCGTTGCGTGAAGTCCATGAAATTAAGGACTGGAGTCGTTACAAAAAGGATTTGGCGGTAGAGCTAGATGCATTGGTTCGCATTGCCGCAAGTGAGTATGCAACCGAGCTAAGCAATTGCAGAAAACTTTCGATTGCACTCTCGCAAGGGTTTTATAAACAAGGCTCGCCATTGGTGTTAGATTCGATCACAGAAGTACACGCGTTACACTCACGCCTAGCAGATGAATCAATTGACATCGTGGCATTCGTAGACAAGTTATTTGCAGCATGCAAAGGCTCGCACGCTGACAAAGGTAAGGCAATGGCGGCGAAGCTCGCAGATACGCAGTGGGAAGCGTACAAAGAGGCAAGAGGCGGAAGGCCAATAAAGCAAACCATCGAGCAACACTTCACAAAGCGATCAAAAGACGCCGCGACCAAAAAGCCAAAATAGCAATCAAAATTCCATAGTAGATTCACTATACGAAACCCATACGGAACGAATTTTCTAGAAAAAAGTTTGTTCCGTTTTCATTGGTACTCTTGCCAAGCGGGGGCATACGAAACCTTTCGTATAGTTTCGTACGGTTAGATTTCTCTCGTATACCGTCTTAGCATGATCTCGTTGTTTCGATCACAAAAACGAGAGGCAAAAACATGAGAACATTGACAGTGGCACAGCTAGCCGAATTCATGCAGACGACCGAGGACACGGTACTGCAAAAGATTCATGGAGGTGAGATTATCGCCTCTAACATCAACACGAAACCTAACGCAATCCGACCGCGTTGGAGAATTCTGGAATCAGACTTCGCGTCTTTTCTGATGCGAACCAGGTTTCAATCGCCAATCTTGGCACTGAAGCCAAAGAAGGCTAGGCGGACTAGTGGCAAGGACTACTTCCCAAACTAAACGAAAACAGCCGGAGCGACCCGGCCATCCTCTTTTTCACGTCCCGACGAAAGGACTCTCATATCATGCCACGATTGGCAAAAAAAGCAAGTTCTCCCAAGCCACACAGCACAAAACCCCCGTGTTTTTGCGATTCTTGCCTACGGGCGACTGCTCAGTCCGATCAGCGAAAAGCTGAGCTCGCCGCGATTCTCGCACGGTTGGAAGCCGTTGAGAGATTGTCGGTGCAATCGTGAGTAAACAAGAACTACTAGATATCTGGACAAAGTTAGACGGCGACGATCAAGACCTACTTTTAGAATTCGCCTACAAGTTGCAGGACCGGCTGGTTCTCAAAGGCGGACCATACGATGGTTTTCGACTCGACCCAATGGGTCAGTGGAACCTTTGGGTAAACGTGAAGCATGGCGATGGTGTTGTTGCCGTCTACGTCGATAACGATGGTGATTGTCAGGACTACGTTTTCGAACGATTCCAAAAAACCGGCGAAGGTTGCATGCCACACGTCTACCCGAATCGAGGTGACGCATGACGCTATCAAACGAATCAGCCATAGCAGCCAAGCGACTCGCGACCGAGTATCGAGACGCTGGAATATCGGTTATCCCGCTCCGGCTGGATGGTAGCAAGTCGCCTGCGATATCGAGCTGGACACCATACCAAGAGCGATTTGCGACCGATGACGAGCTAGAACAGTGGTTCCGTCGACCGGCTGGTATCGGAATGGTTTGCGGCTCCGTCAGTGGCGGACTTGAGGTTATCGACTTTGACGAGCCAAGCCTATTCGAACCATGGCGGCAAATGGTAATTCCGATTGTCGAGCGCTTGCCAGTAGTCGAAACCGGCGGCGGCGGATGGCATGTTCTGTATTGCTGCAATGAGATTGGCGGAAACGTCAAAATCGCGGTTGACCCTAGTCGAAAGAAGCAGACTCTAATCGAGACTCGCGGGGAAGGTGGCTACATCGTTGCTGAGGGTTCGCCATGCAGCGTTCATCTTTCCGGATTGCCATACGTCCAGTACAGCGGGCCGTACTTACCAACGGTGCCGACGATCACAGCCGACGAGCGCCGAGAACTTTGGAAAGCCGCTCGCACATTCGACAAGCGGGGAGAGGCGTTCACTCGCAAACTATCCGAGAAATACACTCGCACTACGGTTGCTCATTCCGGCACGACTCATCCGGTTGTTACCGATTTCAATAACCGTTCGTGCTGGGAATCAATCTTGCATCCGGCAGGTTGGAATAGCCGCGATGGCATCCACTGGACGCGACCAGGAAAGGATTTTGGTACATCTGCAAAGGTTGTCATTGCCGACGATGGCAGCGAACTCTTGACGGTATTCAGTGGCAACGCTGGACCGTTATCGCCAAACGGTAGCCATCGGTTTCTTAGCAAGTTCAACGCCTGGGCGCTTCTCGCATTCGGTGGCGACAATCGAGCAGCATTTAAGGCAGCACGGCAAGAGGTGGCAGCGTGAACCAAAACAATGGACGGTATAAAATGGCTGACGATCCGGACTTGAGGCCGACTCTCATCAATCCGGTTTCGATCACAGATTTGATTGAATCGAATCCAGACATGAGGCCGGTAGTTGTCGAAGGAATCCTAAGGCGGGGTGAAACGGCAAACATCATCGCAGCGGCTAAGGTTGGTAAGAGTCACTTGGCACACGGTTTGGCTTGGTGCATTGTGACGGGAACCCCTTGGTTGTCGCATGATGTTAAGCAAGGCCGCGTTCTAATCATCGACAACGAACTCCATCCAGAGACGTTGGCTAACCGACTGGATTGGATTGCTGGCAAGCTGATGATTAACAGATCGGACTATGCCGACACTATCGACGTGATTAGCCTACGCGGCCAAAACATCGACATCCACGGAATCGAACACCGGCTAGCCAAAATCGAGCCGGGGACATACTCGCTAGCCATCGTCGATGCTCTGTATCGGACTTTACCGGCAGGAACATCCGAGAACGACAACGCGGCGATGATGGCGATTTACAACAAGCTGGACCACTACGCGGCAACATGGGATTGTGCCATCGCAATCGTCCACCATGCGAGCAAAGGCCAGCAAGGCGACAAGGCATTGACCGACGTCGGCGCGGGAGCAGGTTCTATCAGCCGAGCCGCCGACACTCACATCGTAATCCGACAGCATGAGAACCCAGACTTGTCGGTACTCGAATGCGTAACCCGTTCGTTCAAGTCGCCTGCACCCGTTTCAATCCGATTCGATTGGCCATTGTGGAACGCGGTATCGACGGCGGCGGAAGTAAAGAAGCAAGGCCGGCAGAACCAAGACGCACAAGCCAAGTCGGATAAGGTAGCGTTGGCGGCGATACTGGACAAGGTACAGGATGGAAAGCCAATCCAACAAGGCAGACTCTTTGAACAGTTTGAATATGGTGAGAACAAGT
>JAYVBW010000313.1:0-6104 GCA_043750255.1 Pirellula sp. | reverse complement strand
GCCAAAACGTTCAAACTCAAATTTGGTCATCGCGGGGCCAACCAACCTGTCCTCAATTGCAAGACCGGTCAAGTCGAAATCACATCGCAAAACCACGGATTTGCGGTAGAAGAAGAAAACTTGCCTGCCTGTTTTGAGATAACCCATCGCAATCTAAATGACAATACGATTGCGGGTGTTCGCCATAAAAATGTCGAAGCCTTTAGTGTTCAATATCACCCGGAGGCGTCCGCCGGTCCCCACGACAGTAGCTACTTGTTCGATGAGTTTCAGCAAGTATTGAACCATCAAGCGGCTGCGAGAACGGGAGTTTGAAATAAAATGTTGGCGAAACGCGTCATTCCTTGCCTCGACGTTCACCAAGGACGGGTCGTCAAAGGGACAAACTTCGTAAACTTGAGAGACGCTGGCGACCCCGTCCAAATCGCCCAACGTTACGAGTCCGAGGGAGCCGATGAGTTGGTGTTTTTGGATATTGCGGCCAGTCATGAAGGCCGTGGAATAATGTTAGAGGTCGTTAGACGTACGGCAGAACAAATCTTTATGCCACTTACTGTCGGTGGCGGTATTAGAACTCTGGAAGATATTCGCATGCTGCTTCAAGCCGGTTGCGATAAAGTGTCCATCAATTCGACGGCCTGCAAAAACCCGGAATTCGTCAAACAAGCTGCGGAACGATTCGGTTCGCAATGCATTGTCGTCAATATCGACCCAAGGCGGGTAATGCGAGCCGGTAAAGAGTTCTGGGAAGTTCACATCAATGGCGGGCGAACTCCCACTGGGCTTGAGGCAGTGGCTTGGGCCGAGCAGGTCCAGGCCCTAGGGGCTGGCGAAATCGTCGTTACGAGCATGGATCGAGACGGAACGAAGGATGGATACGATCTGCCTATTACCTCCGCAGTGAGCCAACGGGTACAAATTCCTGTCGTTGCGAGCGGCGGGGCCGGAAAGCCAGAACATTTAGTAGATGCGATCCTCGTAGGTAAAGCAGACGCCGTCCTCGCGGCCAGTATTTTCCATTTTGGCGAGTTTTCTATTTCGCAAACCAAACGCATGATGGCGGAAAATGGAATTCCCGTCAGGATGTGATTCCAATTCCCATTTAATGAGTCACCATTGGTATGGTGACGCCAACTTTAACTTTCTTCCGTCGGTTCAAAAATTGATCTATGGGACACGCAAAAGCAACAACCGCTTCGAGTAAATCGGCTCCCGTTTCGTCCTCGGAGGAATTGGCTGCCTCATTGCTCGTAGAAAAACGGGAGCTTGAGGTGGACAAGCTATTCAAAGCATGTGTCAAACTAGAAGGTAGCGACCTGCACCTCAAAGTTGGTACTCCACCCATTGTTCGGTGCAAGGGAGATCTTAAAACGTTGAATCGACCACCCATCGAAGTCGAGGAAATGGTTCGCCTTCTGATTCCGATGCTGGACGATCGAAACAGACGGATCTTCGAAGAGGAGGGCGGAGCTGACTTTTCTTATACGATTAACGTCGAAGGTGAAAATTGGCGATTCCGAGTCAACATGCTCAAACAACTCGGTCGGCCTGGTCTGGTCGCACGCCGCATCAATAACTTCATTCCCAATTTCGAAGGGCTCTTTCTTCCGCCGATCCTTGAAGATCTATGCAAGTACGACCAAGGTATGGTGCTCCTCGCGGGTGTTACCGGTTCGGGAAAAAGTACGACAATCGCGTCCATGCTCAACTGGATCAATCGCAATTACCGAAAACATATTTTGACGCTTGAGGATCCGATCGAGTTCGTTTACAAGGAGGACAAATGCCTCATCAATCAACGCGAGGTTGGCACGGACGTCTTGGACTTCAATATCGCCATGAAGCACGCGGTCCGCGAAGATCCAGACATTATTCTCGTGGGCGAAATGCGAGACCAAGAGACGTTTATGACGGCCATCCATGCCGCCGAAACAGGACACCTGGTTTTCGGAACCATTCACGCTTCTACGGCACCCTCGACAATCGGTCGTATCCTCGACTTGTTTCCAGAAGCCATGCATACGGCTATTCGAAATGCGATGGCCTTTAACATGAAAGGCATCGTGGCGCAAAAATTGCTGCCATCGATCAAGCAGGGCGTCAGCCGTGTGCCGACTTGCGAGATCATGCTGTTCACTCCGATGATTCGAAAACTCATTCTAGAAAGCAAAGATCAAAAACTGTCCGATGCAATTAGAATCGGAGCCCAAGACGGCATGCAGGACTTCACAATGAGCCTCAAGCAATTGATCGACGATGGGTTGATAGATCGTCCGACTGCCTTCGAGGTTGCACCTAATCCTGAAGCGCTGAAAATGGCCCTCAAGGGAATTAACGTCAGCCAACCTGGTATCATTTAATGCAATTGCAACCTTCTATTGCATTCCTCTTCTTTACTTCATTCAACCCAGTCTTTGCAAAATGAGTTAGTCGTTGCAAAGTGAATTACATGAGCGAACCATATGGTATTCGGAAAAAAAAAGGCTAAACCAGCAGGCGATTCACTTTCCATCGGGGGCGAGGAGGTCGTCATACCGCCTCTTGAAATCAAAACGGTTGGCGTCGCAAAAGACGAAGCACAGGGGTTGATGATCGCTGCTCGTCAGTTGCCGGGTTACCCTGTCGCACTCGTTGTTTTGGCAAACGCAATCTCAGCTAGAGCAGATCGGATCTTGATGGATTATTCCGCCCAGGGAGCCGTTGTTCGCTACCGCATCGATGGCGTATGGGAAACGCTCGCACCCATGGATAGGCCAACCGGTGATGCGGCTTTGGTGGTCTACAAGAAAATGTTTGGCCTTAATCCCGTGGAACGACGAGCCAAACAGGACGCCAAGTTCACGACCAATTTCAAGAATACAGATTGGGTAGTCACGTACACTAGCGCTGGAGTTCCGTCGGGTGAACGGGTTCTTTTTCAAATCGATACAAAGAAACCAACGATCAAGACCTTGAGCGATCTCGGCATGCGCGAAGCCATGCAAGAAACGTTTCGAGGAATACTCAATGGCGACAAGGGGATTGTTCTCATAAGCGGACCTCCCGGACAAGGTCTACCGACGTCGTGGCGCATTTCGCTGGAGTCCGCTGACAAGTACGTTCGTGACTTCGTGTCGCTAGAGAACAAGGCCGAACCAGATCCGGAAATCATCAATGTCTCGCAGAATTTTTTTGAATCCGGCGTTGGCGAAAGTCCGGAAGAACAGTTTGAAAAAATGCTACTTAAACAGCCAGACGTCTTAGTAATGCCGTCACTGATCAATTCTTACATTGCTGACCGTGTGATAGATCAAATCACCAAACTAGGTAAGCACTCAATCACACGCATGGTCGCCACCGATGCAGTCGACGCAATTATCAAATTGCTTAGCACCTATAAAACCGAGGCCAGGGAGATCGTCAAACTGCTATCGGGCGTCTTGAATCAGCGAATGGTTCGACGTCTTTGCGATAAATGCAAGCAGCCTTTTCAACCGACTCCACAATTGCTTCAGAAGCTTGGTATTCCAGCCGGGCGCGTACAGAAGCTGTTTCAACCGACCATCCCTCCCCCGCCAGAGCAACGTGTTGACGCCAAAGGAAATCCGATCGAGATCGAGATTTGCAAGAAGTGCAACGGAAGGGGTTATTTTGGTCGCATGGCTATCTTCGAATTGCTCACCGTTGACGACAAGCTGAGGCAGGTCATCTTGAAATCGGCAGGCAATCCCGATGCCATTCGACAATTTGCAAAACAGAATGGCCATCTAGGTTTTCAAGAGGAAGGAATTCTCGCATGTGCATTGGGTATGACCTCGTTGCAAGAAATTCAAAAAATGATGGCAGCCAAATAGCAAAGACTCAGCGTTTACCCACCGCCAACAACGAAGTACCTACGGGAAGCGAAAAGTTTCCGAAGAGCCGTTGTTCCAGAAGTGACAATGCAAGCATCGAGCGATTGACGATCGGCGATGGGATGTTCGGCGGCTTTGGCTGCGAGTGGATCAATCGCTCTTTAAGACGAACAATCAATTTCAAAGGTACCAACCAATGAAAAAAGTATTGGCACCGATCGATTCGCAATTGTGCGGACTTCGCAACGGTGGCCAAACTCCGCTTGGTAAACCGAGTATAATGATGATTCATATCGTCATGGTTTGTCCAAAGGCAACGAAAAGCCGGGACAGTCAAAACGAGGCGGCCTCCCGGTTCAAGCAACTCGACTGCCTGCTTTAACGACTCCTCTGGATTTGGAAGATGCTCCAAAACGTCCAACATGAGGATCAACGTATACCGCTTGTTAGGCGCAAACGTTCGATCAAGTGGTCCAATATGAATCCTATACCGTTCAGCCGTCTCACGAGAAACCAGGGACCGGTCTGACTCTAGTCCTTCAATGGATCCGCCAAACTCAGCGAGTCGTTCAAAAAACAGGCCATCGCCGCAGCCTAGGTCTAGAATGTTGGGGTTGGCGGGCAAGCAAAGACCTCGGATTACTCGTATCAAGAACTCCTCGCGTGACCGCCACCACCAGTGTTCGCGGTAGAGTCGCTTATAGGCTTGGCCGTAATCATTCTCCATGTTTCGCCCGCGTTGCAACTACCTGCTTGACAATATAATGAGGGCGTCGCTTCACTTCTTCATAAATTCGGCCGATGTACTCGCCGATCACGCCCAAGAACAAAAGTTGAATACCGGAGAGAAATGTAATCGCAAAAATCAAGGCCGTAAACCCAACAGGTGACTGTCCAAAAAAGACTTTAACGATCAGCGAGTAGACCGCAAACAGTACCGAACACGTAACGGCCAGCATACCGAAAGCCGTCGCAAGTCGAATTGGCACTACTGAGAAAGCAAAAACGCCATCGAATGCAAGTCGAAAGAGACGCCGCAGATTATATTTCGACGTTCCGGAGTGTCGAGCACTGCGTTCGATTTCTAGACCCTTTTGTTGGAATCCATACCACGTTCGGAGACCTCTCAAGTAACGTTGGCGTTCTGGACTCTGCCGCACCAGATCCACAACGCGGCGAGACATGATTGCAAAATCTCCCGAGCCAATTGGCAATTTCAAATCCGCCAACAACGAGATCAATCGATAAAACAGAGCGTAGCAAGTTCGCAGCCATACACCTTCCTTTCGTCCGATTCTCACTACATAAACTACATCGAAGCCTTTTTGAGCTTCTGCCAACAATTCGGGAATGGCCTCGGGCGGATCTTGTAGATCGCCATCCATCACTACAACAAAGTCGCCCGACGTATGATCGAGCGCAGCACCGATCGCAGCTTGATGGCCAAAATTCCTTGACAACGTGACACCGACGACACGTCCGTCCTGAGCCGACGCCTGCTCGATCAAGGCCCATGTTCGATCTGTGCTCCCGTCGTCGACAAGAACTATCTCATGGGGTCCGTCCGGCAAATAATCGAGTACAGCCAAACAACGCCGCAACAACTCTTCGATGATCGTCTCTTCGTTATATACTGGTATCGCAATCGAAACCTTCAGTGCGTTACTCACTACTTCGGTTCTCCCTTGAAGTAAACTAGGTTCCATAAATCGATTCCAAGAAGCTTTATCGGATACGGTTCGAAAACGGCGGTCCGGAAATGGGTTGTGAAAATCTCTTCCCAAGCTGCAAGAGGACGCGGAAAATCACCTCGATCGCTTTCGGCCAACCAACGTGGAATGCCAGTGCGATCCGGCAGTACCAGATCGACGATGTGGACAAAGCCCCCCGGGCTCACCAATTTTCCGAGTTGGCATAATATTCGATGTGTCTCGTTATTGCTGAGATGATGCAAGAGGCTGTTTAACAATATGAAATCGAATCGTTCTCCTTCGCCAGCTTCAAAAGTACACACATCCTGAACAACAAAATTCCGCTTGTATTTTTCCTGTGCATACCGGATGTAGCTTGGATTAATATCGAACCCAGTGTAGCTCGACTTTTCAAAGTATCGGCAATTAGTACCGGGGCCGCACCCTACATCCAACACGCGTTGGATCTTGTTAAAATCGTTGTGAAGCAAAACAGGTGCTATTTTCGCATCTTCAAACGGAGCTTGCCAAAGACGATAGGCAGTCGTGTTCCCCATGATTCCGCTTAGTTTTTTGATTA
>JAYVBW010000312.1:0-5479 GCA_043750255.1 Pirellula sp. | reverse complement strand
CGGGCTGTCTTACCACGGGTCAATTCCAACGTATCCGGGTTCACTTTCTGCGGCATGATAGAGCTTCCGGTACAAAAGGCGTGAGGTAATTTGATAAATCCGAACTCCGTTGTCGACCAGAGGATCCATTCTTCGGCCCAGCCGCTCAAATGCTCCGAAATCATCGTCAAAACAAATACCGACTCAACGACAAAGTCTCGATCACTGCTGATGTCGACACTGTTAGCTGCCACTCCCTCGAATTCAAGCAACTCGGCGGAATAGTGTCGGTCGATCGGCAAACTTGTTCCGGCGACCGCTGCGCCGCCCAACGGACAAATATTGACTCGCTTGCGGCAATCTAACAGCCGACCACGATCTCGCTCTAATTTCTCTACATAGGCCAACCAATAATGCGATGCCAGAACAGGTTGTGCTCTTTGCATGTGAGTATACGCCGGAATAATGACCCCCTGGTCAGTCTTGCAACGCTGGAGAAACGCACGCTGTAGCTCAAGCAGCAATGCATCCACTCGATCGAGTTGTTCTCGAACCCACAGTCTCAGGTCCGTCGAGACTTGGTCATTTCTCGAGCGAGCGGTATGCAATTTTCGACCAACGTCCCCCAGACGATCGATGAGTGTCTGCTCGATGTGCATATGGATGTCTTCCAGTTCAATCCTGAAGGGCATCTCGCCCCGATCAATTACTCGTTCGATATCCTGTAGTTCACGCTCTATCGCTTCAAATTCCTCGATCTCTAGAAGCCCTTGACGGCAAAGCATCCTCGCGTGGGCGATCGATCCTCGAATATCTTGCTTGTAAAGGCGGTGATCAAACGAAATACTTTCGCTAAATCGCGCCAATCGTCCGTCCATGCCGTCTGAGAAAACGCCGCTTCTAGATAATGATGCCAAAATGAATTCCGAGGTTAAGTGGATAGATTTCGTGCTATGATTGTCTTGGATTCCTCAAGATACTCAAGCCGTGAAGTAGAGGCTACGCAATTGTTGTCGCAGGTTTTTCGTAGAACGCCGATCTCGCTACTCAATTTTATCAGCCAGCCGACTCGTGCTATTGTGAGTGTTCTGGGTGTTGCATTTGCATTGCTCCTTATTTTTATGCAACTGGGATTTCGCGGAGCGGTTGGTAATACGGCTACCATTGTTTACGGGAAACTGACGGGCGAGTTGGTCATGCGATCTCCCGATTACGTGCATCTTTACGAGCCTCGAACGATCGATCGTTCCTGGATGAACATGGTGGCCTCGCATCCGGATATTGAAGCGGTCGATCCGTTTTTCATCATGCTGCACCGATGGCAAAACCCGCCAAAAAACGAAAAGTGCGAAAAAGCTCCCCCTGACGGATCTTTCCGTACGGTTGGCATGATGGGAATTCAATTGGACCGGCCAGTGATTGAAGTGGATGAACTGTCCGAAAAAATTAAACTACTAAAGGATCCCGACGCTATGCTCGTGGATCGAGCAACGCGAGCCGAATACGGGCCAGAAAACTGCAAACTTTTTTCCGATGACGATATTTCTAAACATACCGAAATGGGTGGCCGTTCGACTTTGATCGCTGGGCATTTCAAATTGGGGACGGGATTAGCGACCAACGGCGCGGTATTGGTTAGCGACGTTGGGTTTGGCAGGCGTGCTGGAATAGATGTTCGACGACGCGTTTCGTTAGGGCTCGTCCGGATCAAGCCCGGAAAAAATCCAGCCGTGGTTCAGGCGTCTGTTGTTTCATGGCTCAAAGAGCGGGAACCTCGCTCCGAACTAGCTGTTCAAATTCTCACGATGGAGGAGCAGCGAATCTGGGAACGCAAGCGATGGCTAAACGATACACCCATCGGCATGATTTTTACTATGGGCGCGGCATTGTCTTTTATTATTGGAGCAGCCATTGTCTACATGGTTTTAGCCACCGACGTCGCAAGTAGGTTGCCTGAGTATGCGACGCTCAAGGCGATGGGGTACGCACCGAACTACCTCGGTCAAACCGTATTGCGGCAAGCTTGGTTACTAGCGTTGTTAGGCTACCTCCCGGCTTTCCTCACTGCCACGGTATTGTACCAAATCACGTCAAGCCTTTCAGGCATTCCAACCTTTATGACCTGGCAACGTGCCGTCGGCGTATTCTGCCTCTCGATTCTCATGTGTACTTTAGCAGGTATGCTAGCCGTACGAAAACTCTTGAAAGCCGAACCCGCGTCGCTATTCTGAACGCTATATTGCTGCGTAATTTATGCCCCAGGCTAGCCCCTACGCCGTGAACGCTTTTCATCAACGAAATCATTGAGTTGAGTTGTTTTAGACTTCATGGTCGCACCCGGCAGGTGCGACCCACCGTGGGTCACTCTTGCCGAGAGTGACCTTGAGCTGTCTGTGCAACCTAAAAAATCCTTCACGGCGTTGGGATAGCACCCACCGGTTCACGAAAACCGCAAGGTGAGTGGCATAGTAGCATTGGCCTAGCCTCTCGCACTGGACTAGCGCCTTCCGGCCAATCATTGATTTCCCTGTGAAGCTAACGAGGGCGAGTTGCGTTGGCGTTTCCTGGTGGCGTCGGCTGTTGTGCTTTCCTAGCGCTTGGCTGCACCGAAGGTGCTTGCGGCTTGGTCGCCTGTTTCGGAGCGGGTTTCGCAAGTAACTCATCGAGTGCATCTTCCATCGCTTTGCTGAAATGCGAAGTTCGCTTTGCAACCTTGCCATCGCCGTCGATCAAGATCGTGACAGGCACGCTCAGTACGCCCAACCCAACCGCTAAATCGCTTTCAAAACCACCTTGTTCTTGCACATGAGGCCATGGAAAGGACTTGCCGCTTTGCAGGAATTCAGCAGCCACCCGCGCGTCGGTATCTAAATTGATGCCTATGATCTGCAAATTCTGTTTCGCATACTTAGCTTGAATCTTTCTTAGTTCCGTCATATCAGCTTTGCAAGGGCTACACCAAGAAGCCCAATAGTGAACTAGGATTGGACTCTTCGCCATGGTCTTAGTATCAATTTGCTTACCATCCAGCGTTTTTCCTGTTATTCGAAATTGTCGACCTTCGAGACTAAGTCTGTCGATTGCGCCCTTAGCTTTCTTGCCTTGAATGGTTTGCGAGAATCTCGACGCAACCTTACTGTACCACTTCTCTCCCTCTGATTCGTCACCTGCCAATTCGTGGTTCAGTCCGATTTGGATCATCGCATCGGCGGCGTCACTGCTATCGGGATAATCGCGAGCAAAATCCTCAAGCTTCGCCATGTATTCCACTTGGAGTTTCGCGAAATCAACCTTTTCGCCTACACTCTTAAGCGTGTAGTCGGTGCTCAGTAGTCGATAGGCTACGTACGGAACAAGCTCTTTTCCCTTGGGCATGTTGCCGAGTTGAGATTCCAGTTGTCGCAATTTCGCAACTCCCTCGGGATATTCTCCGGCCTGTGCCGCTGAACTTATGGAGTCTGCAAATTGCCGGACCCAAAGTTCCATTTGGTCCGTCCCATGGGTGGCTGCGACCAGCTTTTGCAATACAATGGCTTTGTCGTCGTGAAGCCGACTGCGGTCACCAGCCTCATCTTTGATATCGCCTTCGATTTTTTCGAGCACAGTGAGAAGCCTTTGCACCTCTTGCGACATCCCGCTTTCTGAGGAAGAGTTGCCGATTCGGTTGCTAGCTGATGCAGGGAAAAACAATCCGCTATCCGCCAAAACGGAACCGTCGCTGATTGTACGAGGAAGATCGGCAAGACGCCACGCATTTCCTATCTGAACCAGTGTTCCAATCATTAACTGTTGGCTGGTGCCTTCGTTGTCAACGATCGCGATGACGTTTTCATACGCAACAATGTCTTGCGAAGCACCTTCTGTACCAGCTGGCACGATCCCAGGTTTGTCAGCGGCGAAATGCGCCCACTTGGTACGTACGTTGATCATTTTTTGGCCTTTAGCGAATTCGGCAAAGCCCTTCTTGGCCATATCAAGTCGAGTTGTTAGCTGGTCCCCTTTGTCCTCGCCCAGCCCAAGCATCTTAAGTTCTGCGTCTGAGACGAGGAGCCTTCGGAACCTTTCATCGTCTCGCGTCTTGATCGCTTCGACGATCTCCATCGTAACCTCTTCTGCGGAAATAACTTTCCATTGCTCAATTTGGCCGTCTTCGTTCTGGTCTATTCCCCAGCGTGTTCCAGATGTGCCTAGCCAACGGTATTGGTCGGAGGCACCATTGAAATCGCTGTCGATGTCACGATAGACCTCAATTCCATCTTTATAGTAACACCATTGATCCACTTGCTTGTCGCCATTCCGGTCAGCAAAACGACGAAGCGGCTGGCCATCTGGGCTGTAGATGACCAGCCCCTCAAATCCGTTTCGCGTTTCGTATTTGCTAGTGCAAAAATCCACATCCGTCTCGGCTACTTTGTCGTAGGCAACGTTGCTTTGGCGAGGTGAATAGCCCAACCCTTTGACCGCGAGTGGATCGCGTTCTGCTGCAAAGCCAGTGGTAAGACAGAATGTGGTAAGACAGATCGTGCCGACCATGCTTGCGGACGAAACCCATCGAACGCCTGTAGCAATCAATCGTGCCATTTCTACTTTGCTAATTTGACTCATTCACCTAGTTCCTTTTTCGTTCGATATTGCGTTGCCGAACAACCTCACTCAACAATGCGTCGATTAACACTATCGTCCAATCAATCGTTACACTTTGCGCAAGTCTAACAAAAGGACTAGGCAATTTTCTAGATTGTTTTTATACCTAGCTCTCGCGGCTTAACCAAACCCCGCCACTTCCAGAGCTTTACATCCCCCCAATCTTCCGGCCACCTTCCATCCGGCGAGGAAGGAGTCAGAATTGCTATTGCGCCAGTTGGCATCGCTATTTCGCACCCACCAAGATTGCTGGCTAATCGCTCGATGCCTGGGTTATGCCCCAATACCATTATACTGTTTCCGGATGCACCGTTTCCGGATGCACTGTTTCCGGATGCACTGTTTCCGGATGCATCGTCAGTTGCACTTTTTTGCGCGATCGACCGAATAAGCGAATCAGAGGCTAAGTATAGACTGTCTTCCATGCTCACTTGGGGAAGTACAAGCGTTGGATTTGTTTCCTGCATAATGGCCCAGTGTTGCAGCATTAATTCAAGCGTTTGTTTTGTTCGAATCGCACTGCTGCAGAGAACTATATTAGGCAGATGACAGTGCTCGACAATCCATTGTGCCATGATTGGGGCGGTCGACCTGCCTCGGGAATTGAGCGGTCTTTCCTTGTCGCCAAGACCTGAGTCCTTCCAATCACTCTTCGCGTGACGCATGAGGATAAGCTGTCGCGTCATGTCCGCATCCTTTTTTCCTTTTTACGTCTCGCGAAAACTTTGTCAGCCTGAGGACAGGCTGACCTACGTGTTGGTTTCGACTAACGCCCAAAAAATGGCTTACTTGCTTGTCCAGTCTGAGGGACATAGTAAGGATTTGGTTGGCCGGGCTGGAATGCAGGATACACCGG
>JAYVBW010000311.1:0-5522 GCA_043750255.1 Pirellula sp. | reverse complement strand
GTTTCCAATGAATCAAGACCAGAAAGTGAACAAACCGAGGTCGTTCATGCGGGCGTCTTTGCTCCATTGCCCTTTCCAGCGAAGACCTCGAACAAACTGCGCTTACCTCCTATCTACAGGCCAAAGAGATAGGTTTCTTTCGCCATGCGAAAATTGCGAGAGTGCGTTCGGAAGCTATTTATAGGTTTGGTGCGATTTTATCAACGTGCCATTAGTCCGCTTCTCGGCAGTAATTGTCGCTTTTCGCCGACGTGCTCACAATACACGATTGAGGCAATCGAAAAGTACGGCGCACTTCGAGGGATATGGAAAGCTGTCAAGCGTATTGCGCGCTGCCATCCATTTTCGCCTGGCGGTTACGACCCTCCCTAGCCTGGATTATTCAAGGGGGTTTTATTGATCAGCCGTGAGGGCGCTAGCGCACGGTTATGGTCGCAATGAAAACCGTGGGCTAACGCCCTACGGCTAATGAATAATCCGCGCCTAGCCACTGTCTCTTACCCTTAGACAATGAATTTTCTAATCGGAGCTGGTCGACCGAAATAGTATCCTTGAGCCATGGTGAAGCCGAGTTCTTGGCACACTTTCGCTTCGGCCTCATTTTCAATTCCTTCGGCCAAAGCGACCACACCCAAGTCGAGCACCATGCGTACCAATGAACCGAGCACTTTAATTCTCTCCGGTGGAGCTTTGTCGATATCTCGAATCAGTCCCATATCAAATTTGATGACATCAGGAGCGGCATTGCAGAGTTCCGCTAGTCGGTTTTGACCACTCCCAAAGTCATCGTATGCGATCTGGATATTCAGTTCACGCAATCGACTCTTTATGTCAAACATCTCCTTTGCACTGGTAATCGCGGACTCGTGGATCTCAAGTGTAATAGGCAGGTCCAGGGTCATGCTTCGTGCTTGTGCCATCGATTCAAGCAGGCCTGGTCTCCCCAATTCCAGAGGATGCGTATTCACATAAATTTGTGAAGGTACAGGCAGCATCATTCCCTCTCGAATGCCTTCCCATCTCATCATCTGGCTCAATTCAACTTCTAAATTGAGCTTAGAGGCTGCACCGAAAAGGGCTGCACTTGTTTCCAATCCGAACATTTGACTTCTTGCCAAAACCTCGTACCCTAGAATGCAACCTCCATCCATTGAAACGATTGGTTGAAAGAAAGGAGTGACAAGTCTCTTTTCCATTAGTCGATCAAATTGAACCAGCGCTAACGCTTGATCGCATACATCCTCTGCCAGCGTATTCGAAGCAGTCGCATGATCGTCGCAGCGGATGCGAAACGCCACGTCCGCAAACTGTACCAAATCGTCCTTTTTTAACTGAACTAGATCCGCGATACGTCGACCATTTACGTAGGTTCCGTTCGTGCTCTGCCTGTCGATAAGAATGAGTTGTCCGTCGCGACAGGTCAAGTCTGCATGATGGCTTGATACCGTCTTGGATTGCAATTGGAGGCTGCAGCCAGCTTTTCGACCGATGGAAAATGGGACAGGATGTACAACCGTAAGTGCGTCGGAGATTTGGTTTCCGACGGACGCCAGAATCCACACGGTTTTTGTTTCCCCGGAGATACTTCGACGAGGACCTTCTGAGATCGGAGTGTGAATTAGAGCGATATCGCGGATATTCGGCATTGCAATTTAGAAATCGTTCGAATCGAATTTGACGGTTGGTCGGGGGCACCGTTCATTTTGGTCGCAAACCCCAACGGATTACTCTAGATCACAAAATGCGCGCGATGAGAGAAATAGTTACATTGTTGACGCGATTTTGAATTCCACCCTCTATCTTTCCAATTGCATTCATTATCACCTATATTTCCGTGCCGATGAACCGCAGAGCCCCGTTGCGATCGTCTTAACAACTGATGGTTACGCGGAATTTTCAGATTCATTCGTTCGCTCCGTTGACAGGGTGTTTTTATGCAGCCGTTATTTGGAATTCGTGATACCTCCGCTGTAAAACGCGCGGCATTGCCTGCAGCCCTAAACGAAGATGCGTTTTGGCCATATGAGCCGAAAACTCTCGAAGAGTGTGGGCTACCGGAAACGGCAATTGAGTCGTTGATCCTCCAAACCTTTCTCTCCGCAGGGACGCTCACAGGACGAGGAATGACCGACTGTGTTCGATTGCCTTTTCGAATCATCGAGCAGCAACTCGCTCAATTGCGTGTTCGGCAGTTGATAGTCCATGCGCGCCCAGCGCCACTCAACGATTTCTACTACAGTTTGACTGAAAGCGGACAGAAGAGGGCTCAAAGCCTTCAGAAGGCTAGCTCCTATACCGGTCCCGCACCGGTTCCGATGATGGACTACGTGCTAAGTGTCGAGGCCCAGGCCAACAATTTCGAGCCCATCACCCGCAGCGAGCTCAAGGCAGCTCTGGATGGTGTAACTTACGAACCATCTTGGCTCGATTTTTTAGGACCGGCAATCAATAGCAACTCAGGAATCTTTTTATACGGACCGCCAGGGAACGGAAAAACTACGATCGCGCGCTGCCTTGCCAATTGCCGCGGTCAGGAGATTTGGATTCCGCACACCATCCTAGAGGATGGCATGATTATCAAACTTTTTGACGCGTCCTATCACATTGCATCCAATAGTCCGATCGCCAACGCAGGGATCATCGCTGACCAAGAGCATGATCGTCGTTGGATCAGAATACGACGCCCAACAGTTGTGGTCGGCGGTGAGCTGACTCTCGAAAACCTGGAAATTCGACATGACCCACGCAGTAATACCTGCGAGGCTCCACTACAAATGAAGAGTAACTGCGGATGCTTGCTGATCGATGACTTCGGTCGACAAAGGGTTGCGCCCGCAGAACTTTTGAATCGGTGGATTATCCCGCTGGAAAGTAGACACGATTTCCTAAACCTCCCAACGGGTAAAAAGTTTTGTGTTCCGTTCGAACAAACGATCCTTTTTTCCACCAATCTTCAGCCAGAACAGTTGGTGGACGAAGCATTCCTGCGGCGAGTCCCGTTTAAGATCAATATCGGCGATCCGTCCACTGAGGAATTCATCGATTTGTTCAAACGTGCATGCGAAACGAGCGATGTACTATGGCGCCCTGACGTTATCGAAAAGCTGATTGAGAAGCACTATCGAAGTGTCGGACGCCCACTTCGGCGTTGCCATCCTCGAGACTTACTGCGCCAGATCAAGTGCCTCTGCGCTTACCGAGGGGAACGTGCTGAACTTAGGCCTGAGTTTTTGGATCTTGCATGTACCAATTATTTTGGTAACCAGCCGATCATGCTGTCTTCTGCAGCCATGATGTCGAAGCCTGTCGGTTGGGAAATCCCCAATCTACCAGGACCAAAATTGCCTGCTCAGGTTCACGACGTTATTTTGAATCGACCTGTTCTCGCATCCGCCGCACCGCAAGTTGGTCAACCGTTGCGAACTAAACCTTTACGAACGGAAATCCTTCGGAATCAGCCGTCAATTGGACTGGTAAATCCACCGATACCACGTCCAACAATTTCACCCGCTCTGCCTCAATCGCCCTTAATACTCTCCCCCACAAACGAGAGAGCCTAAGGTTTTGTTTATGACAATGACTGCATCGAGCATCCAACCTGGTTTCGAACCTATTCCTGGGTATGTTCTTCGCAACAAACTGGGATGCGGCGGGTATGGAGAGGTTTGGTTGGCAGAAGCGCCCGGTGGCTTAAAAAAGGCAATTAAATTCGTTCATGGTACGATCGATAGTGCCGGAGCGGCAGGTGAGCTAAAGTCTTTACAACGTGTTCGTCAGGTCAATCATCCATTTATCCTCTCGTTGGAACGTATCGAAGTCATCGACGGGCAACTGATTATCGTTACCGAATTGGCTCAATGTTCGCTTTATGATCGCTATATGGAGTTCCGCCAGAAAGGCTTCGTCGGAATAGTACGTGAACGATTGATCGGGTACATGCGAGATACCGCCGACGGTCTGGATTTTATTTGCAAACATCATGACTTGCAGCACTTGGACGTAAAACCAGCAAATTTGCTCCTTGTTGCGGACCGAGTCAAGGTTGCAGACTTCGGATTAATCAAAGACATCCAATCCAATAGCATGTCCGCAATGAGTGGACTTACGCCAACCTATGCGGCTCCGGAAATGTTCGATGGAAGACCCGGACGCTTTACGGATCAGTATTCCTTGGCGATTGTTTATCAAGAGTTGCTAACTGGAACACTTCCATTTCGAGGCAGGACTACAGCCCAACTTGCCAATGAACATCTTCACAAAGCACCTAATCTAGAAGCAATTCCGTTGGTGGAACGGCCAGTCCTGAGCAAAGCGCTCGCGAAAAAACCGAATTTGCGTTTTGGTGACTGCCGAGAGTTTATCAATGCTCTCGAAATTGCCCACGCTCAATCAAGCACCCTTGAAACAGATGAGTATGCGAACGGTCCGCAACGTAAGAAACGCTTAAGCAGCCGATCAGAGAATTGCAACAAACTACCTCGGTCTGCACGGATACAAAACATTCAATCGCAACGGCCACGCAAACTTCCTGAGATGCCCCCAAGTTGCAGAACTGAGAGCCAGATCGAAGCTTCCATCCAGTCTCGAAGTGTCGATTTACTGCCGACGCTCTTACCTACTCCAACGATTGCCGACTCAGCCTCAGTACGAAGCGAGAGCGCGTCCAAGGTCGCGAGGAAATCACTTATCATTGGATTGGGTGAGACGGGTGCAAAGTCATTGATTAGGTTACGACAAAAGATTCTGGAGACGAATCAAGACTTACTCGATTGTGAACAAATGGGGTTCCTTTTAGTCGATTCCGACAAAAAGACGATTGAATCGGCCGTGGACCTAGATCGCATAGAGGGCATGCCGTACCACGCCACGATTTTGATTCCTTTGAAGCCACCGCAGTACTATCGGCAATCTTCAATAGGTGAATTCCCGCAACTGAGCCGGCGATGGGTATATAACATTCCGCGTTCGTTGAAAACCGAAGGTGTCCGTCCACTCGGAATGCTTGCGTTTCTAGACAACGCGGCAATCGTGCTAGATGCGTTACAAGAGTCCCTTCTGGAAATCGCAAAAAGTAACGGTGAAGAACTAAGTAAAGAACCTATTTCGGTCCAGATCGTTGCGTCGGCCCATGGCGGAACCGGCAGTGCGATTGCAACCGAGATCGGCTTTTTAGTCCGACAGTTGGCTGCCGAATTCGAAATTCCCATCAACGTCGAAATGACTTTAACATGCGCAACCCCAAACGGTATCGCATCCACAGATCTAACAACTGCCAGCGCCCTTTCCTGCTTGATGGAAATCAATCATTACTTTAATACCGAAGGGTTGCACCCCCCGATCGATCAAATACCGGCCTCGAGAGCCATTCATCAGCCTCCATTCGATCATGTCTCGCTGATTTACGGCGGTCAATGCGGCAGTCATCGGGATTGGGAAGCAGCGACAGTTCAGGCTGCAGAATACCTGTGGGCATGCACTGCAACGGAACTTGGGTCTCGAATTGCTAGAACCCGAATAGAAGA
>JAYVBW010000310.1:0-1581 GCA_043750255.1 Pirellula sp. | reverse complement strand
TCAACTCCTCCCGAGTCCATTTCGCAATGATAGACGCAGCAGCGGATGGGAAAATCGAATCTCCGTCAACCTTGAACTGTATCTGCATCGAATGGCCATGCCATTTAGCCGAATAGCGACTGCACGCTCTGCTCTCAATCTCGGACGCAAACCATTCTTCATCAAACATGAATGTCAGTACGGCTTGGTAGCGATTCCGACCACCATGCTTGTCGCAATAAACTTCAATGTCCTCGCCCTCTCTCGCATACGCGCTGATCGCTTGCCTAACTAAAGCAAGAGATGCCTCGCTAAGTAAAGTCGATTTGTTTCCGGTGCGATCCAACTGCCGATTGAATTCCACTTCATCTATGACTCGCATTTGAATTCCCGTCAACGCGATTGAATGCGTTTTCAACTTTGCACTTGCGGCATGAAAGTAATCGCAATGATCAACAATCGCCTTGTCAAGAGTCGCGAAATAGGTTGATTGCCGTTTGGCATACCAAGGAATCGAGGCAAGTCTCTCCCAATCCTGTCTTGCAAAAGCAGCAATGTTAGAATCCCATTCCGAAGGAATCGTTCCGTCGATTTCGTAGCATAGAAACCTTGCTCCAAGAATGAGTCCCTCCACTGCGAGAGCCTCTCGATAAATCTTTTTCGAATCACCGATTGGCACGTGCTTCGAAGTGGATTTAATCGGCTTGGCCAAAAACTCCGGTTCAAGCAATGTGGTCATTTCACAAGCGTCAAAAGAACTCGGTACACGCCATGCCGTTGCGCAAATCGTTAGGGGCCCCATACTCGGACCATAACCGGCCTCGTCCACTCCAATCAAAAGCTTCTTTTCCAATATTAGAAACTCTTTCGCGTTTCCGCTGGTTTCTTTTCGTTCCCTTTGGGTTTATCACCTTGAAAAAACTTGAAGGGCAGGTTGAACAGATCGAGATCCATTTTGGGCAATGCACCACCGCCCAATTTCTCATCGGTCGAATCGTCGACATGCTGCGGAATGGGCTCGATATCAATCGTGCCAACGACGACCAAGCGTTCGGGCAATTGGGTTAGGTGCAGTTGTGCTCCCCGAAACCATTGAAGCCACGGTGCAATGTAGTCAGCCGGTGGCAAACTCTGGGAGCTATCGAATCCCAAGGAGGAGGTTTTTCCGCTCATCATTGCAAATTGTCTTGGCCAGGCTGTGCTCTCCCACCCGCTTTTCCCCAGATTGGACTGCGTCGATTCGAGAATGTACTGCCCGCCGAGTGAACACTGTAAACGAGCATCCAGGAGCTTTTCTGCCGTCGCAAGTGCTTGTTCCGGTGGCACCTTGAGCTGCTGCTGCAAGGAATCCAGTAACATGAGGTTCCCTCGCGTGGTTTGCGCAGCTCTTCGAAACCAGAATGTGTTGAACCATGCCGACAGCTTGCTTTTTCCTAAGTCACCGATCATCAGTCTGCCTTGTGCGAAATCTTCTGCAGGAATCGGTCGCAGGTAGAGAGCACAGTTATCCAAAATCGATCGATCAAAGGAGAGCACGCTAAAGCCTCCCATTTGCCACCGCCAAGCTCCTATCAACAATTTTGAAAAGCCAAGCGCGTTAGG
>JAYVBW010000309.1:0-1862 GCA_043750255.1 Pirellula sp. | reverse complement strand
CCTCGGCTCCGCTATAGCAAGGACTTGGAATCGTGCTTGACTGTTCAATCGAAAATCATCAATCAAAAATCTTCAATGGCTCCCCGCTCTCCTGCCGATGGCGATCAGACTGGCGTCCTGCCATCCCAGCCTTACAATCGGCGGCATCCGTGACCGCCGTTTTCAGTTCTTTACTTTACTGACAGACCGGCGGCCACGGTGGCGTCTTGCAGCGGGCAATCTTCGCAACTGACGGATACATGCGGCGGCGATGGCGTTTATCCATTCGTTAGATGCCGTAATTTCGCCACCTGTTCATCGCATTGACATACGCGAATTACTAATGCTGAATCCCGAATCCCGGGTTTGACCCCAACGAAGTTATCCCGTTTTCACCCAATCTTCAAAATGAGGAATTTCCGAACATTCCTTGCGTAGCGATTCACTGATCGACTCAGGCGAGATCGAGTTAAGCGATTGGTAAATTCGCAATTTGGCGAGGTCATTTGATTGGTATTTCGAATAGAGTGCAAGGAGTAATGGTATCGCACGCTGGGCTCTTTCTTTTATAATGCTGAGCGCGTTAGCAGAGACATGAAACAGACGCATATCGTCTGCAACCAGAAATTCCAATAACATATTGATGCAAGAGTCAATGTCAGAAGAATGATCATTGGACGAATCGACTTCCCGAATAATGCGTGCAATTGAAATCAGTGCTAAAAAGTTCTGCTCGGCAAATCGTAAATCATCGGTCACGCGTTGAATACAGTACTGCTCGAGCAACGGCAGCAATGGCCTCCCTTGTTTACCTAGGTTTCCAGCGAATGCCGCGGCACGATTTGCAACTTCCCGATCTGTACTTGACAGATCTTCAATTGCTGAAAGTAAATTCATCGAATGCTCCGTTCCCAAAACTGACTAAACACTTAGGCGGAAGACTAACGTGGATATTCACCTGGCTGAATATTTGGATTGCAGCATTGGCCCCCACAATCGTCCTTTGCCATCCACTCGCAAGTAGTTACTACTCCAGGTCTCGGAGCAAATGGCGGAGCTACTTCACAACAATAGCAATCTTTCGGATCTTCGTTCTTCGGCCCAGGACCACATGACTTAAACGAAAGGCGGCATGACTTTCTTAGTCCCGCAACCAATGTTGCACAAGTAAATCCAGTACCATTCAATGATTCCTCCGTACAGTTCAGCGCGGCTTGATCGGCTAACGCCATACAGTCATCTAGTTCGCGTATACAATCCTCGGGCCTGCGTCTGTCGGGCGGCCTAGAATTAGGTTTTAAACACACATCATTTGACTGAATTACGGGTTGTGTGCGAATCGGAGGTTCCCCAACAATTGGCGGATTTACTGGGAAAATAACCGGCTTCACAGGATGGACATAAGGATACGCCCAGGGATCAACACGACGGGGAAAAGTCCTTGGAGATGGTTGGGGGTAATTTGGTTCAGTTCCAGGTGGAAAAGGAGAAGGCCAGGGATTACCTCGAACACGTCCACCGCCACGTCCACCTCCCTTCTGGCAACCGCTCGGGTCAACCGAATTCAATGCCATCCCTGCTACCCAGCTGACCAACGACATTCCATCCTCATACCCGATAGGGTCTCTGGTGAAAGACTCCAATCCATCGCAGTCATCGTAAATCGTTAGCCATATCTCGACACGGCTTAACGACTTAGAGTGGGGCGCTTCGGTGCAACTGCCTGTAATTGCCTCGCGTGCGCGCGAGTGCAGTTTTGGGAATCTTTCTAGGACATCCCAGGTGCTTGTTTCGGAACTGTTCGGGGCAAGTGCAACCATAGATGTACATTGTACGACGGCCAGAGAACGCACCGCTACGGCGCAGGCAACAGAATGCCAAAG
>JAYVBW010000308.1:0-7551 GCA_043750255.1 Pirellula sp. | reverse complement strand
TGGTCTGGGTTTCGTGAATAAATAGATGCGTAAGCGTTGCGGATTCGATCTTCATTCGTAGAAACATCGAGATTCAACAGCCGATCCACAAGCTGATCGGCTTGCCTCAGCATAAAATCACTGTTCATCGCAAAGAGTTTTTGAAGAGGTGTTGTGGTCAAACTCCTGCGCTCGCTATGCGTATTGGGATCCGGAAAGTCGAATAGTACTAACAGCGGGTCCAATTGAAAACGACTGATCGAGCTGTACACGGTCCGACGAACTTCGGTCGCATTGCTGGCCTGAATTGAGCCTTTGGCAAACGAGTAGTCGATTGCCCCCGAAGCGACCAACAAACTATCCCGCCAAGCTTCGACACTCAGCCGCCGCCGATTGGCTCGCCAAAGCCACTGATTTGCCGGATCACTTTCCTGTTTTTCAAAGTCGATCGTACTGGATTGCTGATAAGTTGCCGACAGCACGATCTCGCGATGCAACCACTTGAGCGACCATCCGTTTTGCATGAAGCGAACGGCAAGATCGTCCAGCAATTCAGGATGGCTCGGTCGCTCTCCCAACTTTCCGAAGTTGCTTGGGGTTCCGACGAGAGGCTTTCCAAAGTACTGTCCCCAAATTCGATTTACTATCACGCGAGCCGTCAGCGGATTGTTGGGCGAAGCAATTGCATCGGCCAGCTCCAATCGTCCACTCCCATTTTTGAACGTGATTTTCTCGCCACCGGTAAGCACTCGGGGAAACCCGCGTTCTACCAACTCACCTTCGTTTTCGACGTTGCCGCGGATCATCACCTTAATGTCTCGCGGTTTTTGATCGCGGATGACATGCATTGATTTATCTGGGTCCTTGGCATGGCCATCCTTTGCCTCCACAGATTCGTCGAGAGGCATGTTGAGCATTTCGGTCCCGGCAAAAACGCCAGCCAACGCATAGTAATCCTCGGTTGGAAACGGATCGTATTTATGGTCATGGCATCTCGCGCACGCCACCGTTACACCGAGCAACCCGCGAGTTACAGTATCAACGCGATCCTCCCATTCCTCAGCCATGACATCCGGCGCGTTGCGGCGATAGTATTTAGGACCAAGCCCGATGAACCCAAGCGCCACCCAATGTTCTCGATCATCTGGGGACATCAGATCCGCCGCCAATTGCAGTCGAACAAATTGATCGTACGGCATGTCAAGGTTAAACGCTCGAACAACCCAGTTGCGATAGAGATAAGCGTTAGGAAAGAAGAGCGATTTGTCGTCACCGACAATGTGCGCTTGGTCCTCGGCATAGCGAGCTACATCCAACCAAACTCGAGCCCACCGTTCGCCGAATCGAGCGGACGATAGAAGTTGATTTACGCGATCTTGATAGGCGGTTGGCGATTCGTCTTGAACGAAAGATTGCATTTCCTGTTCGGAGGGTGGTAAACCGATCAAGTCGATGGATGCGCGACGCAGCAAAGTACGACGATCCGCAGCTTCGTTTGGATAGAGCTTTTCGGATTCGAGTTTTGCCAAAATGAACGCATCCATTGGGCGTTGGAGCCACTGAGTGGATTCGACGAAGGACGCGTCATGACGTTTTGGTTGTTGAAAGGACCAAAACGCTGTGGCCGCTTTCCAATCGATCTCCGACTTGGATGCAAGTGCTGGTGCTGACTCGGCCTCGCGCGGGTCGACGGCTCCATCTGCGATCCATTTTTCAAAGTCAGCTATGACGCTCTCGCTGAGTTTCCCTTTTGGCGGCATCTCGACTGACTCGAACTTTAACGCTGAGATAATGGAGCTTTGCTCTAGGTCTCCCGGCACAATCCCAAAGCCGCTCTCACCCCCTTTGCGAATGGCTTCACGTGTGTCGAGACGTAGCTCACCTTGGATCGCCTTGGACGAAGCCGAATGGCATTCGTAGCAATGCTCGACCAAGACCGGACGAATCTTCTTTTCGAAGAACTCGATGTTTGCGGTTTCCTCAGCGTTGGCATTCCAAGCGAACGCTGCAAACAAACTCAACGGAAGGATAAAGAAGGAGTATGAGATGCGGTTCATCGCGATCGGTTTTGCCAAAAGAACAAGGCTGAGGTGGGTGGCGGATAAGGAATTGTACACCCTCGGAAGCCGCAATTCAAATGGAAAGGTGGCCTTACTTGCCCGCTTCTGTCCCTTGGCTGAACGCGGCCGTCGCCAATTTCGAGAGGCGACCCACAACATCCTGTTCTTCAAAAAGAACGAACGAATACTCGCGAGACCTTAGGATCTTGTTCTGCATAATCTCGCGCTGCATGGCTTCAAGCTTGAGATGGGCGGCTTGTTTTTTTGGTTCGATGGCTGCTTCAATTCGCTGCTTGACTTGGACAATTTCTTCGTGCCATTTATGCTTTTCACCGCGCTCAGGAATATTGGCTATTTGACGTGAGTGTGACTCAAATAGGTAACGCTGGAAATCGATCGTTCGATCGAGGAATCGTTCCGGAACCGAACGCATTAACTGCAATTCTCGTTGAATCGCGGGCCAATTGGCTAAAGGATCGATCTGCTTGATTTCGCTGTTAGAGCAAAAGGGCAATTGCAGCGATGCGGAACTGGTGATGTACGCTGGCGGTTCAATTCCGAGCCAATCCCGCATGATGTCGTCTGTAAGCTCGTCATAGGTTCCTCCACCAATGCCATGTACGAATAGATCGGCTATAAAGCATCGCAAATACATTGTGGTCAACAAAGCTCTCGGTCGAATGCAAATGCCCCTTTGCAGTATCGCGTTCCAAGTACTCGGAAGGTCTTGCTCATCCAGCGGTAGCTCAACCGAGACCGTTCTCAAGTTTGCTTCAGCGTGATCGCATAAGAGCATATGATCGTGCTGTTTGCAGACCCAAAGCCGTTTGCGCTCAACAACCGCATCACCACCCAAGCGATAGATCCAAAATGGCAATTCAAGCCAGTCATTCTGTTTTTGCAGTTCTAAAACCGGCTGCGCTTGATTTCGAATCTTGTGCCGCATGCGATACGTGTCTCGGCAACTGTTGTACGAATCCCATAGAGACTTTGCGTTTCGAACACAATGCAGGACAAAAAACCCAAATGCGGATTCGGCGCACAAATGGCCGATGGGGACTTCTAGATTGAATACCCCATTTTCCATTTCAATAACATGGCGGAATCGCGAAAAGGCATCTCCCATATTCTGG
Organism: Pirellula sp.; assembly: GCA_043750255.1. GTDB lineage: Bacteria > Planctomycetota > Planctomycetia > Pirellulales > Pirellulaceae > JBKCUI01. Next base: position 4,379 of record JAYVBW010000308.1, on the reverse strand, counting down.
GTCGCTAAAATGCATTGGTGGAGTGTTTTATCGCGACTTAGAAGCAGCGGTCGAGCTAATCCGCAAGCCCTCAACGATTGATCAACATTTTCGAAGGTTTTGATCCACGCGGCTGGATTCAAGGGAGCGGTCCATGTCGCATGCCACGGCATCCTGGGCTGTGATTCCTCTCGAATGGGCAGCATAATAGTTCGTTGAGCGTATTCTGGAACGGCCCGTTCCGCCGCACTCAAGCACGTGGGAACCCTCAAGGAATCAGACCGAGCGACGTCATGGTCTATGATCACTTGCAAGCCGACCGAGTTCGTTCGTTTTCCAATTTCCGAGAGCAAGAAGTTCTTGAACCAGACTCCAGGATGGAACAACTCTGGCTGATGGCCGCCAACCACCAATTGTGTGTTATCCAAATCCACAATCGAAATCGACTGAGCGAGATTTGGGGCATAGTCTAACATATACTGCTTCGATGCACTCACCGCTTGTTCGCGTGCTAGGCTACGCAATTGGCGAAACCAAATGGGTAGGCTCGGTCGATGTAGGATTGCTTGATTGCGATTAAGCAGTTGCTTGGAATCGTTCGCGTTTGGCCAGCACAGGAAGCGATTGTTTTCTTTTGGGACTTTGAGCGAAGGCTGGACAGCGGGCGCCGAGCTTGACACTCTACGGGCACTCCACGCAAATTGGTGAACTCTCGATCGGTAACTCATATCCTCGATCGATCATCGCTTTGATACTTTGGTCGATGACTTTGTTGTAATACGTCAACCGTACACTGCCGTCATCAAGGGCTCCACCAAAGGATCTCTTCTCGTCTAAGTAGATCAATGGAACCGGCACCTCTAAAATACGCATCCCGAGCATAGCAGCTTGGGTCCAAAGCTCCAGCGGCATAGCGTAGCCATCCACAGTGATATTCAGTTTTGCAATGGCTTCGGTGCGATAAGCCTTGAAACCGCAAAATGTATCGGTGAGATTCCAATGAAATAAACCGTTGATCGTTTTGGTAATCTGCTTGTTGATTAAGAGTCGTTGAGCGGGAGGAACACTATCGCCATCATACTTTTTCAAGTAACGAGATCCAGAAACGATGTCCATGTTCTCGCAAGCCGACACGAATCGTGGAATGCGTTTGGGTTGATGTTGCCCATCGCAATCAAGGGTAACGATGATTTCGTATCCCTCGTCGATCGCGTATTGAAAAGCCGTTCTAAGCGCAGCTCCGTATCCGCGGTTCTTGTCATGGTGGATGACACTGATGTCCGAGCGTTGATCGAGAAGCTCGCCAGTTCCGTCGTTGGAACCATCGTTGACGGCCAGAACATCTGGTGCGTATTTCAACACTTCGTCAAGTACAGGATTGACGTAACCCAACTCGTTATAAACTGGGAGAGCTGCTAGCCATCGCTTCGTCATCGTTTTTTGTGCCCCGGACCTGGTGGTCAACAAGCAAAATACCCCGAGAAAATACCTGCGCGGGAGGCCCCAAAAGGCCGTCCCGAGCTCTGGCATTGTAGACCGAGGCAAGTCCAGGTCAACGGTTTCAGATTCCGAGCTGGGAAAACACTCACCAGACGCCGTGTGAAATGCTGACTAGTTGAAGTTTTCCGGTTGGAATTCACACATCGGAGCAGGTCCGAAGGCTAAGCGTAGGCTGTTTCGATGGCAGTATCGGAAGAAACGTTCGGCGCTGCATTGTTCAATTGCCTCACATAGCCGAGGTCTCGGATGACTTCCAGAATCTCGCTGCACGTCGGAAACATGCGACCATTTTTTCGTTTGTACGCATCCATAGCCTGCATGAATTCAACTTCGTCACCAGAATAATCGCGTTCGCAGGTCGTGGGATCGATTTGACGGCGTCGTTGTATCTTATTTCTTTTTTTCTCTTCGGCGATGACAGCTCGAACCTGGAGCTCGGATGCTTCCACTATCCGTCTGCCTCCTCGACGCCGATCCAATGCCACAATTTGTTCTCCAGCAATTTCAGCTTTGGCCATTCTCAACCCCTCGGTTTTTCTAAAGCGTATTATCGATACAGCCGGCAGAAATTCCCTGCCCCCGGAAGTTTACCCTGGCGATTGAGTTGAGTCGGCAGAGTTGACTCAATCGCGTTCTTTTTCCCAAAGCAACGCACGATGTATGCGTTTATGCGGATTGTAGGGGCAGATGTGGGGCAGCGGCTCCGTCCTCTGCCGAGAACACGTCCCCGCAGGCAGCGTCACTGGGCCGCTATCCTTTCAAATCCCATCCCGCATGGCAGCTTGGGCAGCCTAGGTCGGCTTTTCGGTTTTTAGCGAAAGCTCTGCGGATTCCGAGCGTAACGGTTCGATGAACCTTTTTGTGTAGTGAAACCACGCGGCCAACCAATATCTAATGTGTTGCCACAAGACCTGTCAAAGGAACCTGCATTGATGCCAGCCCCTTCCAATCTGTCCAAGAAGCCAACGAGAGCTTCATACGCTAGAATGCTCGCTCATATCACCATCGGGCTGGGGATAAGTACTGGAGCCGCATTGGTCGCAGACCCAGCACACGGTCAGTCTTGCGATCGATGCGCCGGATTGAAGTCGCCGACCTGTGGTTGCGAATTCGAAAATAGGCCTGGACCGAAGCAAGCTAACTGCAAGTGCGTACCCAAGCCATCGCTTGGCGAACAGATTCTTAGCCACTTTGATAAGGTGGGGGATCGCATTGAAGCCAAAGCCAAAAATCGCTGTAACGGCCTGTGCGATCAAGCCACGAAAAGCCGCTACGATCTCTGCCCCACATGTGGCTGCGAGTCGCCGCAAGGTCCAAGCTGTGGTTGCGAATTTAGTTCTGTCCTGCCATCACGTGCATCGCCAGTCCCTGATCCGACAATGCAAAGCATTTCCTCCGAACAGAGAAAGAGTAAACCTGAACTCACCGATTTATCGGACCCGCCACCAGCATGGACTCCCGATTCGAAACCTCCACAGGAAACAAAACTAATAACGCCAGCCGAATCAAAGCTTCCAGATGTCCTTGTGGATCCGTTCAAAGATGATGCGAGTTTCCGAGGAACACGACAGAAAATGGAAAGGATTCTTCTGACGAGCGATCGTCAGATTTCGACCAAGGATCATAGGTTTGCACCTTCCGATCGACGGGCAGAGAAGGAATCGATACCATTCATGTCAAAGAAGCCATCGAGACTTTCTCCTATAAAACTTAGTGAGACAAACCTCCAGTTTGAGGCGACTGAGTCTGCGTCTAGCAATGGCTCGGAAGTCGTCCCGTCCAACTTTTTCGAAGAATCAACGGGAAAGGTTATCCTTCGAAAAGAAATGCCGAAACGTTATCCCGACGAAATGCCTCTGGTGCCAAGAATGAGAGTTCCGACAAAGCGTTAGCGGGCGACGTTATAGTGCAGCCTGATAAATCGTCAGCATATTGGACTCGGTAATGGCTCTTGGATTGAACGAGGCCGTCCACTGTTTTGAGGCAGAACTGGCCAGCTCTCGAAGGAACGTAAGCGTCTGCTTGCGGTCTTCTGTTAAGGCCACTGGCCATTGTGAAAGACCTCTGAGCGAAGTCGCCAGCGAGGCTTGTTGCATCCATTTCGTAAAGACAGTCGCAATAATTTCAGAAGCAGATGGCTCAATGCCAGCCCCTATCCCGTTGGGCAATAACTTAGCTAGTTCGACGTAACTTTCTTCAACTGTATGGCTATTGAATCGAACGACATGTGGCATCATGAGCCCGACCGCTTGACCGTGCGCGACGCCCAGCGTGGCCGTTAGTGGGTTAGCAAGTGCATGAGCTGCACCCAACATGGAGGCCTCGATTGCCATTCCAGCAAAACAAGCTCCGAGTTGCATTCGGCCTCTGCCTTCGATATCGCCTGGGGTTGCGAGAACCTGAGGAAATCCTTGCGAAAGCAACTGCCATGCCTCTCGCGAGTAGCATTCCGAAATTGGATTTCGCTTGTTGCAGACAAACGTTTCCAGTGCATGCGTTATAGCATCAATTCCAGTCAGCGCAGTGACCGAAGTTGGTTGAGTTAGCGTCAGTGTGGGATCGAGGATGGCCATGCGGCACGCAGCACGCGGATCACCGCACGCCATTTTTACGTGGGTCTCCGCGTCACTGATTAAAGCAAAGGACTGCGTCTCGCTGCCTGTTCCAGCGGTCGTGGGGACCGCGATCATCGGCAACATATCCTGCGTCGCTTTGCCAACCCCCCAATAATCGTGAATTCTGCCACCACACGAATATACGAAATTAATTCCCTTGGCGCAGTCCATGCTGGAACCACCACCGAGTCCGATTAACACGTCCGGTTGGAATTCTTTTGCGACTTGCAACCCACGGTCCACATTCAAATTCGTGGGATTTTCCGACAAATCGTGGAAGCCCTT
>JAYVBW010000307.1:0-8168 GCA_043750255.1 Pirellula sp. | reverse complement strand
TTTACTTGGCTGCCTGACTCGGTCAATGAACTCGTTAAGCCGCTGCAAGTAATCGTCGGACAACCAATTATTGTGATCGGCATTTGAAACGACAATCATTGTCTTGGGTTCGTTTGCGGCACGAAATAGCTTTTCGCCTAACGCGTATGGAATAGTTTGATCTTGGTCGCCATGACTTTGGAGCAATGGCCCTTGGTACTTTACAATCCTTCTTAGCGAATCCAACCTGTTACGAGGAACCAACCACGACAGCTTAGGAAAATGGACATCGGCTACATCCCTCAATGACGAAAAAGTACTTTGCAAAACCAAGCCGCGCGGAGCGGACTCCGATGCAAGCTGCACCACAATCGCCCCTCCAAGCGATTCTCCCACTAACAGCATTTCGGAGTCTTTAACAGACGCAATCTCGCGCAATTTGGCCCGAGCAGCTCTCGCATCTTGGAGAGCACCTTCAACAGTTGGAGTACCCTCGCTTCGCCCGTAGCCCCGGTAATCAAAAATGAATGTAGATACCTTTGCTTTTGACTGTAGATACCGCAACCATGGAGCGCGGGATGCAACATGACCAGCGTTACCATGTGCAAGCAGAATCACTGCACGCGGATTGTCGCAAGGACAGTACCATCCATGCAACTGCGTTTTGTCGTCCGCCGTAAAGTAGACGTCGTCGAATCGCAAATCCTTTGGCTGCCAATCTCCCGTCGGATACTTGGATGGAAAGAACAACAACAGCTCGTCGATTGATTGCGGCTTGGCAACATTCTGTACTTCGGTCGACGATTCCTGGGCGTCGGCGCTGGCAAGCAGTCCCAACATAAAAAGTGCAATAGTGAGAATCAATAATCTTAGCATCGTGAATTCCCAACCCGCTTCCTCGCGGCCAGCCAGCTTCAGTCTAGCCAATCCAGCGAGCGTATGCTAATCGCCTGAAGCTATTGTCCACATTGAATTGAACCAACTTGGAGACCGTGGACGCTAAGGCGGCTTCGTCCCCATGTGGATCGCAAGTCTACGCGATTGGCGTTCGCTTTTGAAATCGCCGTGTTATTCGCCATAGGATCACTGAGCTAAGTGTTAGAACAAAAAGTGGCGGAATAGAGGCAACAAGAGAGGCCAGCAAGTTAATGTTTCCAAGCCAATATGTTCCCACCGTAGCAGCCGCACCAATTGTAACCGGCAAGAAAATTATCCATACGCCGATTAACACAACCAATGTGACTTTCGTATTCGCCAACAATCCAAACCTTGGAACGATGTTGTCGAGGTCGCTATCATCATAGTTCTTCATAGTGATTTCAATCTTGCAAAAGAGGTTGTAGCAATTTCCCCAGTGCTTACCTTATCCTTTATTCCGGTTCGGAATCGCTATCGCCGATTTGAAAAATCAGTTTACGCTTCCCTCGCCGCTAGCTCGCTTTAGTCTATCCGATCCCCCACGCGTAGTCTAATCGGCTAGATCCAAGCGTGCTGTGTGATTAAGGAAGAAGCTTGTTGGAAGGAATCAGTCGCTTGCACGGTGGATAGTCCTTCTGTTTGCATCCTGGCAACCAATTCAAGAAGGATGCTGACAGTTCACCGCCTATTCACGCTTGGAACCACCTACAATTTTCGCCTTCTGTCTTTGACGAAGTGCGAATACTGATGCGATGCCAAGTCTTAAGAGGAACACGAGAGCAATTGGAACTGCATAGAACACGGCATGCCATGCAAATCGATAGTCACCATTTCGAAGCTCATTTCCTGTTATCATCGAAGTCAAGATAACGGCGAGTTCCTCTAGATATTCAGGACATATCAACATAAGCAAGCAGTAAATCGCTCCTACCGTTCCTACTGAATAAATTACCCAGTCCACGACGGACAACATTATGCAGGGCCAATTTCTGCGAAGACCCCTGCGTAGTTCTGGTGCGGCATACGGGGCAAACGGATCTACGTGGTTTGTCATTTTTACTGAGTTGGGGGATTGCTATTGGATGATCAGTAATCGATACATGTTTAGGAAGCTTTGGATCGCAAGGATTCGTTTGAGACGACTCCGTGAACGAAACTTATAGCAATCAATATTGAAAGTAGCGAGCGAAACGGCAGACAAATGCTCCACCCCAACCCGCTTCCCCGCCGCCAGCCGCTTCAGTCTATCCGATCCATCGGTCGCACGCCACTTGCACATGTGGACACAGAAGAAGCGTCTTGGAAGGGAAGCGGACGCTTGCACAATGGATGGGATTAGCAATTGATGCGTAATACGCTAGGTTGCTGCTAGTCCGATCCTGCAGGAGTACGGCGCTTTCCAGAGTGGATGAGTTAGCCGTGAATCCTGCCGAATCTGGGAATCTGGCAGCTAGGCACAAACTTGTGGAAATCGCAGAAGCGTGTCGGAGGGAAGCGGCGAAATCCGGCCTCAATCCCGATTGGTTTGTTATCACCGCGTCGGCAGATCACAGTTTGCGAAGCGCATCTGCAAGTCCACTAATCAGCATTCGTCGATCGGCGTCGGTATCCACGGTTAATTTCAAGAATGATGTCGAAATTTTTAGGGTGAGATGGAACATGTCAAAGTACTCGCGGTCGAACACGATCGCCAAGTCGCCGTCATCAATTGGAATTACATGTGGTTTGTGACAATCCGGACCACCCATGTATTTTAGCAAATCGTAAAGTGGTCCAACACCGTGCGAGCGAAAGTGCAGTCCACCGCATGCGAGGGATATAGTGCAGTCGTATGCTTCATCTTCTGCGATCTCAACGACGGTGACGCATCGCTCGCAATGCTCTCGCCTGTATGTTGGTGGATCAAATGAACTCATTCGGGTTTTCAGTAACGCAAATAGGCGATAACGAATAACAATCTATGCCATCTGGAGCGGAGCGGAACCGGAATGGTTTCGTATTCCGATCCAACACGCTTTCCCGCCACTATTTGCCTAAGTCTAGCCGATCCAACAGTCGCACGCCACTTTCACATGTTGACACAGAATCAGCTAAGTTGGAAGGAATCGGGCGATTGTACCGGGAGCAGGGCGTACCCGATTTCGGCCATTGCTTCCAACTATTCGGAATTAAGCAGAAGACTACTGCCATTCTTTAGTTCCCGGATAGTATCTGGAGAAATAGCAAATGGGGATGAATGAACGCCAACAACAATCCAGTCCGACTTAAGCGATATGAATGAATGGCTCATCCAAGTAGCGTCCGTCTTGCTTGTGTAGACGTAACTCAGCTCAAGCTCGTCTCCCCTCCATTCACTAGGCCTACCAATTTGCTCGCATTCATCGAAAACACGAGAAACTGCTTTGATGAAATGCGGGACTCCCATCTCGACGCTATCGCCAATTGAATCAGCATACATGTACGCTTTCTTTTGAGCAATTTCTGGACGGTAACGCATAAATGCAATGCGCTCTAGGCGATCTCCGAGCTTGCGAAAAACGAAACAATCAGGGCGTTTTGATTCCTTTGTCGGAAGGTAGATATCTTCGACCACCCATTGTCCCTTCGGCAAATGTACTCTCCCCAATCGAGCTACCGCAACATCTCCGGAAATAGGATCGCCAGCCATTGCAGTAACCGCGAAAAAGATTAGCGAGAACATAGAAGTCTCCAACCACAATAAGCCAGATCGAACGGAATGGAACGCCATCCTGTAGAATTCAGTATATCCGATCCAACATGCGACAGCGCCTATGTCCACATGGTTTTGGTCAAACTGGTGGAAGCAGCCTGTCGGAAGGGAAGCGTACGTTGCACAATGGATCCTCAACCCGAAGTCCAACCTGTGGAAGCGGCAGACGCTATCCTAGAATCCAGCCGTCTGTCCAACCAGTGGAAATCGTAGACGCTGGTTGCTGCTAGGCAGATCCTGGAGTCGACGTCGAATCCGTCGGAGCCAATGTCTACGGTTTGCGTCGGATGTTTGTGCCACTGATTCTGGCTACTTCTTCATTGTTCTGATTTTTCGTGTCGATCGACCATTCTTCGCTTCCGTTTTCGGCGAACTTTGCAGTTGTCGTGGTAGTAGTTCCGTTACCACGACCGACTGAAGTCATTGTGCGATTCTTTGCATCCCATTTTCCGGACGATTCGGTCGTCGCCCCGTTCGAAAGAAATGACCACACGCGATAAGCCTTTTGTTCTTGATCGTATGTCATAAGCGTTGTGACCTTTATGACCGTGGCGCCGTCTGACGAAGTCAAGACACCGCTTTGTTGCACAAATCTGCCGTCAAGTAGCCTACTTCAAACTCAACTGCTGGGGCGATGTCGCGATGGAAGTCCGTGGGCTTTTCTCAATGAGATTGGTCGACGTCTGTGGCGGTACCCATGCTCCTTCCGAGGGCATGTAGATTGTGCCATTATTGAAATCGACGGCCAACACAATAACGCTGGGCACGAAGAAGAACCGCAATCCCACCGCATCCAGCGCGACGACGCCCCAATCTAATCGACCTGCCGGTTGCCCTCTGCGCGCTGGGTACAGGATGGTGCCGCAGCCCACTGTGGCCACATCCGAAATTTGCGTTGCAGCTACTTAGCCAATATTCGCGTTGCGACGAAAGAAATTGTCGGGATCGTGTTTCTGCTTGAGCTCAGACAGTCGCATGAAATTTTCAGCAAACAACGACTGCGCGCCGGCGTCGGTGGCATAGGTCTGGTAGTTAGCGTAGAGACGCTCACCGGTGGTGGGCCTCAGGGATCGCAGCCATTGTTCTCCCCAGGCCAAGCGTTGTTGGCTGATCGCAGGATCGTTCCAGCTAAAGGCAGCACGCAGATGAATCGAGTGCGACTGTCGATGCGGGAAGGCCGTAGCACCTGGGTCAATTCGGCAAACTTCACCATGCATGTAGTGGCTTAGTCCCATGACTACCTCGGGGAACGCATGCGCGAGTTGATCGACCAGGATGTCGATGATCTCGTCGGTCATCTCCTCGCGATAAACGGTCTGGATCGCGCGTGCGATCGACATTGGCGCATTTCCAGGATTGGTGGCCGGAGGACGTTGTGCGAACGCGGCGTAGTCTTGACGCTCGACCATCTCTCGAATGGGCTTAGCAATCGATCGGATCCTTTGAAGCACCTGTTCGGCGTCGGGAGCTGCGCCGGCGTGACAGAAATTGATGAACACCCCACGCTCGCCTGGTGTGAGATTCAAGGTTGCTTGAAATTCATCGGGAGCTGAACGCATTAGATTCCGAAACCCCTGCAAGACGGCGCGTGCATCGCGTGCTGCGAAATGCACATCACCCCCCAGTACCGAATCGATCTTTTGCAACCGTGCTTCGAACGATGTGGCGACGCCGAAATTAGCGCCCGCGCCGCGTAGAGCCCAGAATAGATCGGGATCTGTTTTGGTATTTACATCGATCACTTGCGTAGACGCAGTGACAATGCGGGCTGATACAAGATTATCGCAGCAGGCTCCAAACATGCCTGAAAGCCAGCCAAGTCCTCCGCCCAAGGTCACGCCCATCGCCCCCACACCGGGACATTGGCCAAGAACTGGTACCAAGCCGAACTCGCTGGCCGCTTGAGCGACTTCGCCGCCCAAAACTCCGCCTTGAGCACGCACGATTCGTCGGGCTGGATCAATTGTGATCTGCTTGAGCCGAGACAAGTCGATAACTAGGCCGTCGGAAGTGCTCCAACCCAGGTGACTATGGCCGCCCGAGCGCACTGCGACTTCTAAATGATGCTCACGCGCGAACTCGACCGATCGCACGGCATCTTCTTCATGAGCGCACTGCACGATAGCGACCGGCTTCCGCTGAGTTTGCGGATTCCAGTAGAACACTCTCCGCGAACTTTCAAATTCTGAGTCGTTTGATAAGACCAACGTGCCTCTCAACTTTGTGCGCAGTTGCTTGAGCGCCGGAGGATCAACCTCTGGTCGTTCTTCGGCACGCACCTGGCATGCGCTAACCAAGCTGCTCAGCCCTCCCACGATCCCTACACTTTTTTCGATGAACTGGCGTCGATTGGAAGTCATGACGAATGGCACTCAATGGGTCTGGGGCATTGGATCACAATCTTAACTGAGATGCGGTGTCATCAAAGGTTATTCATAAGCGATCCCGTGCCGCTCAGCAACCCATCCCCGGCTCGCTGAGCACAGCACCACCGCCAAAAGAATTCAAGCATTGCGACGAACCAAGCAACAACCGAGAAAATCAAGAGCTGCTTCTCACGCCGATCGAGAACATTGATCAGGACGTCGGAAAGTGAAAAGAAAGGAATCCGTGAGGCCGTATCTTGTGGCCGACTCGATTTAAGTTGAAGTATGGTGCCGTCAATGGCACAATTGCCGTCAATGGCACAATTGTTATCCATATCGATTACCCTCATAATTAAGTCGATCATTGATAGGATCAAAATGGCAGATTGCACTTTGGAACAATAGGCGAGCTGCAGGCACGCTGCGCCGTGCGTCCGCTCTTCTGCAATTGTCGGGATTCTAAGTGCACGTCACATAGTATACGCTTACTTCATTGACTTTTGTCGCCATTGCCTATCGGGTACCAATATGATTCAGCTATTGCGTTCTCTTTTTTTTGTTGGTGTGTTCGCCTTGTTGGCTTTGCTTTCCGGTTTCTCCACCTACTGTTGGGCTCAAGAACCTGCAAAGAAAGACACGACCGTGGAAGTAAATGCGAAACAAACGAGTACGGAGCCGGTTGTGAAACAGACGACTTCGGATCGACTCAAATCAACGATCGTGTACCTCAGTGAAACGATCGGCGAGCGAAACTTGCGAAAACCAGCCAAGTTGGCCGAGGCTGGGGACTACATTCAAAAGTTGATGGAGTCGATGCAATACAAGATCGAACGCCAAACCTTTGACGTGGTCGGATTCGAGCTGTTTCCATGCCACAACTTGATCGCGGAAGTACTCGGAAAAGACAATCCGAAAGAGATCGTTTTGATCGGCGCACACTATGACAGCGCTCAAGGCACACCAGGGGCAAATGACAACGGGTCAGGAGCCGCCGCAGTGATCGAAATCGCTAACCAGCTAAGTGGCAAGCAATTCGCTCGAACCGTCCGGTTTGTTTTCTTTACGAACGAAGAGCCCCCGTTTTTCCAACGGGACGGGCAAATGGGCTCATGGGTTTATGCAAAAGCTTGTAGACAAAAAGGTGATAATCTTAAGTTGGTCATGAGCCTTGAAACCATGGGCTATTTTACGGATGTTCCGGATAGTCAAAAATACCCGCCACTTTTGGCGGCCTTGTACCCCAGCACAGGTAACTTCATCGGACTGGTATCCGACGTTCGATCGAGACCGTTGTTGCTGGACGTTGAAAAGCGTCTGCGCAAGCATTGCGAGGTCGACGTTCAAATCGGTTCCTTGCCGAGCGAGTTGCAGGGAGTCGGGTGGTCCGATCATTGGTCGTTTTGGCAAGAGGGTTACATGGGGCTGATGGTTACCGATACCGCACTATTTCGATACCCTCATTACCACCAGCCAACGGATACCGTTGACAAGATCGAGTTCGTGCGATTTTCCCAAGTGGTGAATGGGCTAGCAAAAACGATTGAGGATTTTGCGAAATAAAACTGAACCTAACTCTGTTATTTCGCAGCCCGAACTACGTCGAGAACGGTCTTTTCCGAATTCTTAAAATCTTCCAATTAAAGCTTGAATCCGTGACGGATACCGCCACGCGGGTCCCATGCAATGAGTCGCCATAGGGCAAGCATGGCAGGACCGTCGGATTCACCCGTTAATCGCAAAATTAGCCACTGACCGTAAGTGACGTATGCCGCTGCTCGACGTGTCCGTTGATCGGTCAAAAATTCAGCCGCCGAATTTTCGTCTAATTCAATTCCATGTTGCGCTGCGAGGTTCTGTAAACATTCACTCATCAAGGTTTCGGCGCGGCGTTTATCCCTTGCGTACAGTTTTTTGGCTTGCAAATGTGGGGCGTTGACGATTCGAAAGCACAAGTCGCACGTGCATGCATATCGAGGAATTGGTCCTGTTCCTTTTGTACCAGGTTTCTGAATCACGTCGAATGACGATGTCAAATATGTGCTGAAGAAGGCTGCGAACTCATCAATTTCCGGTCTCTTTGGACGAAGGTTTTCCGGAATGATTTCATAGTTGGTGCGCAACCATTCGATCGCCGCTTTCGGACCGCCTGAATGGTGTGCTGCACGCGAAGGTAA
>JAYVBW010000306.1:0-15083 GCA_043750255.1 Pirellula sp. | reverse complement strand
CGGATGACGCTCTCGGTCGCGTTTACCGTGGCTTACAAAATAAGATGATCTTGCACCTGGCTCTTTTATTGCATGATCTAGGCAAAGGTTTTCCTGAGGATCATAGCGAGGTTGGACGCGAAATCGCAGAGGAGACTGCTCGACTGTTCAAACTATCTGACGCCGATCGCGAATTGCTCGTGTTCCTCGTTCATCAGCATCTACTCATGGCTCATACGGCCTTTCGATTTGATCTTTCGCAGAAGGATCCCATTGTCCATTTCGCCAAACAAGTTGGTTCGATTGAGCGTTTGCAGATGCTACTGGTATTGTCTTGTGCCGACTTGGATGCCGTCGGGCCTGGTGCGTTGAACGATTGGAAACTCGGACTGATTTTGCAACTGTATGACGCAACGGAATCTCAATTCCGCAGTGATAGTCCCGGCCAACGCTTCCTCGGTATCGTAGCGACTCAAAGGACCGAGGTCATGGCCCATCGGACAGCCGAGGAACGCGAAAACAGTTGGTGTACTGAACAGATTGAGGCGATTCCCTCCGGATACCTATTGTCTATTAAGCCTAAGGATTTGATGGAAGAACTGCGGCGGTTGCGTCAGTTGACCGCTGAAAAACCAGTGCAAGCTTGGGGGAATTTCTTGGCCAATCAGGATGCGACAGAATTTGTGACTGCGGTGAGACAAGAGCAGTCAACTGGCTTGTTTCACAAGATTGCTGGTGCACTTTCCAGTCAGGGGCTCAGTATATTGTCGGCGGAAATCCATACACAACCAGGTCGTATCGCTTGGGATCGTTTTGTGGTTCAGGATGCAGACTACGAAGGCACGCCGCCAGCCCATCGAATCGAACAAGTCTGTAACCACTTGGTCCAGGCCATTGATCCAAAAAACGCAAAACCGCCTGTCTTTCGTCGTATTTGGAAATCTCAATCCACATTTGATGCAGCGACGGCAAGAACACAACCAACCCAAATTCGATTCGATAATAGCACGTCAGAGAGCAACACTATCATTTCGGTCTTTGCGTACGACCGAATCGGTTTACTTTACGACATTTCAAAAATATTATTTGATCTCAAGCTAGATTTGCAAGTTGCTAAAGTCAGCACGCACCTAGATCAAGTCGTTGACGTTTTCTATGTCACGGATCTCGACGGCCAAAAAATCACGGAACCAACAAGGCTTTATACGCTTCGACAAAGCCTCCTAAGAGCTATCGAAACCGTTGACCCGCAAACTTAAGGAACAGCACGAAGCGAGTGTTGGGTGGATTCCTTTCACTAGCTTGCGCGTTTTGAAGTTGCACTGTGCAACTTCAAAACTTGCACGTCGTGCTACGGTGCCGATTGTTGTCTCGTCAATTTGACAAGTGCTTGCCTTAGTTCTCGGACCTTGAGCGGCATCGGAACTAACACATGGATTGAACTCGTTTTAGCACCACGTATGATATGCTGTTGCTTTGGATCGACCAACATCACAACTGGAACGTTTTTGGTGTGCTCCTGTTCGGCGAATTTATTGAAGGCATCGAGTGCTAGGATGCCAAGGTCTGGTGCACAAAGGACGACACAGTCTGCGGGCGAAGTTTCGTCAGGACTGAACTTGCTCAGCGCTCTTTCAGGGTCGCCGAAAATGAGAACGCGATAACCCCGTTTTTTTAGTTTTTCTCTCAAAATATTCTGTAGGTCAGGTTTGTTCTCGACAATGATTAGCGTCTTGCCCTGCCCCTCTTTGGCCTCGACTTCATTGATCTCTTGGATGGAGTGCTGCGAGGTTTTTTTCTCGATATTCTCTCCATCCGGATTCTCCAATTGTTTGATGGCTGATTGGACATCACTCAGCATCGCACTGGGCGTTTGATATCGTTTTTCCGGATCAAACTCCAACGCCTTGTTGCAAATCGCATATATGGAATCGGGCAAACCTGACATCTGTTCGCTGAGTGGCGGGAAATCGGTAAAGCGAGCAATGTTGAGCCGTTGCGCTCGATCGCGAGTTTCAACCAGCGCAGGTTTACCGCAAACAACGTTGTACAAAATGACTCCCGCAAAGAACAGATCGCTACGTATATCTCCCTTGCGAACGCCCGTTCCTCTTTCGAGAGCTGCGTAGTCGATAGCTCGCGCGCTTGGACAATCAGCGATCGCTTCTGGAGATGAAACGTCAGCCAGGGCAGCAAGTCCAAAGTCAACCAATTTGCAGCGACCGCTAGAGTGAACCAGCACGTTCGTTAGTTTTAAATCGCGATGCGTTACGCCCTTGGACGTTGCAAATTCAAGTCCGGAACAAATATCTTGCATTATGTTCAAGGAATCGGCCGCCCCGAACGTCCCACGAATCTTCAGGATTTCTCTCAGCGTCTCACCCTCTACAAACTCCATTACCAAATAAGGTGCACGAGCATCGTTTTCGATTTCGTAAATCGTAACGATGTTGGGGTGTCGCAATTGCAATCCCATTCGACCTTCGCGCAGGAACTGCTCGACCGAAGCAACCTGATCGCGGTGTCTTCGACGCAAGACTTTGACGGCGACGACACGACCGGTGTCGCGATGCACACATCGGAATACCCGAGCAAACGTGCCTGCCCCAATCATGTACAAAACGCGATAAGGTCCATAATAGTATCCTAGCCGCTCGCCAGTACACATGCGATCCAGTTGGAAGTTTGTCAGGATTCCTTTGCGAAGAAGAAGGTTCTTTACGTCTTCCAGCTTGATATCGCTGGTACGTAGTTCGCCCCAAAACCTATCGATCTGTTCCGAAGTCGCAAGTTCCAAATCGATTGCGCGTTGAGTAAGTGACCTTGGCGTAAATTCCATCGAAGCGGCTGACCGACTAAGAGTGACGTGGAGGTAAAGAGATCCATTGGACTCAACAATAGACTAAGCCAAATGAATCCGGCAAGCAAACCATTAAGCGAACAGTCGAGTCGATTCAGGCTCATTTTGCCAAAGTCGACTCGACTGATTCTAGAGAGATCGCATTTCACTTTGCGCTGTCGGAGGAGTTTTTCGGGATGGAAAGTGGCGACTTTCGATACCCAATACCACAAAGCTATTGCGTTCATCGACGGTCAACTAGTCTACGTTTTCCTCTGGAGTGTTTCCGTCCGCTTCGCCTTGCTCTCCCATCATTTCTTGGATCTGGCGTTGATAAGCGTCTCTTTCACGCCGAGTTGCTTCCAAATCAAAGACTAGGTATTTCATGTCCAAACGGAGTTGACCGATAGAATCTTGTACCAGTTGCAAAATCTTCCGACGACGATTAGTACTTTCAACAACTCGTTGGAATGCGGGCTGAATCGTCAGGCGTTGTGCTGGTGGCAGCATTTCAATCACTTTTTGAAGATCCACAAGTTCGCTTGGCGTGTCGTTCACGAGATTTTCGGTCGATTGGGCTGCGTGGCTCATGCGGATGCTCCTCAAGGTAGCGATTGGTAATTGTTTGCCGGAAGTCTGCGGGCGATTATGAAATTAAAGAAATGCAGCTATTGTGCCGACACTCCCTCAAGAGAGAACTAACATGGATGGTAAACCTATGCTAGTCAAGGACTTAGGAAAGTCGATTCTTTCGTTTCGATTTCGCTAACCCTAAAAGTCGGGGGCGTTTTCGCAACACGAATCGGCCTGGAATTGTGCCGTAAGTCATGCTACAAGCTAGACTTACAATCTTGCACAAAAGGTTGCTTCTCATGTTTCTTATTCTCCACTATTCATTCGCACTTTGTTGCAAAAAGTCAACCCGCAGGCCGCTTGAAGCAGTTGGGTTGCTTTTCCCATGGCGCATTGTTGCATGGGTGATTTTTTTCATCATCGCTAAACCGAACAATGCAATAGCCCAACTGTTCGACTCGTTCGATGGGTCGCAACCAAAATTCCGACTTTGGCAAAGCGATGCCAAAGCGCAATTGTCGCCGTTTAGAAAATCGGAACCCGGTCTCGAAATCATAGAGACTTCATTCGGAACCGGCAGTAAAGTTTACCTCCTCTACCCAATCGAACCTTGCGCTGTCATTAACGACTTAACCGCGTCAATACGTATTCTCTCTGCGCAAAGCGGGTTGCGAATCGGTTTCCGCGTGGTTTTCCCTCGCAGTACGCATCCGGCAACCCACGATCCTGTCACGGAAGTCCTCTTCGGCACGCCAACCGAAGGCGGCGGGCGTTGGTCGGAATCCCGCATTGCTTCAGTCACTCACCAATTCGAAGATCGCAGCAGGTATCTGCGCACTCTACTGGGGCCAAGTATCGATCTGCAGGACGCTTTCATTGACGGAGTGGTGCTCAGCGTCTATTCGGAACCCGGTACGATCAAGCTGAAGGTCGACGACTTGCAAGTCGACGGCATGGTTGCTCCAACCTCAATCGCCGTCAGCGAGAGCATCTCCCTGGATGGAATGCGAGATCCATCAACTATGTCCGTTCAAGAACAACTTCGCAGTTTACAGGCAACTGTACCCAGATGGATTCTCCATCAAGGAGAAAGCTTGGACTACCTCAGGTCCCTTGGCTTCAATGCAATCATCACGAACAACCCAAACGACCCGCTCGTCATCGAGCAAGCGGTTCGGTCGCAAATGGGAATCATCGCTCGTCCACCCGACTTAGTTCCAACAGAGAGCATTGCAAACGAGTTTCGACATGTTCACGGCTGGCTGATCGGCATGACGCTCGATCAATCCAATTTGCAACAGACTCGCAACCTCGTCTCCAAGTTAGCACGCTTTCCACCTTCGATGGCTCGCCCGATAGTAGGCGAGGCGATGGAGATGTATGGTCCGTATAGCCGACTAAGCGATTTGTTAGCGGTGCCACTGGCGATCACGACGCGGGTACGCTCTGCCAGCGAAGCGGCGGCGATCAATCAGTCGGACCTTCGACCGCTGGCTGGTCGATCTATTCCGTTGACGTCGATCGTTACTCAGATGCCGGATGAGTGGATAGCGCAAAAGGCAATAGCGATGAAGGCTTTGGGAGCCGAAGCAGTCCGCCTCGTCGATTACGATTTGCTCCAAGTTCGATTGCAGTTTTATCGAAGCATGATGCATGGAGCTCGCGGCTTTATCTTTCGATCAGGCTCGCCGCTCGATTCAGGCGACCCAACTTCGATGACACGCAGCCAAGGCTACGCAGGCATCAACCAAGAGATAGAGTTGTTCATGCCCTGGATTCGCGCGGGACAAGCATCTTGGCAAAACTTAGCGACCGATTCACCGAATCATACAGCAACGGTCCTCGAAACACCTAATAGTCAACTAGCCATCGTAGTTGCGTCCGGACCCATGGATCAGATTTGTTCGATAGCGCCGAACACTGATCGCATCAAAATCACTTTGCCAATGTCAGGGCAATTGCGAAAAGTTTTTCGCATCACCCACGGTGTAATGGAAACGATTCGTGCAGAGCAAACGCCAACAGGTTTGCAGGTTGTAATAGATCGCCCTGGCATCATTGAACAAATTGTTACCGTGGTCGATTCCAAGCCAGTCGCCTACTTGCAAGACCAGCTTCCGCGGCTCGCCCCGAGTCTCGTAGCCTCTCGAATCGATGTCGCCGAACAGGTACTTGAAATTGGCCAGATGTCCTTGGTCGCTCAGGGTGTCCCTTCCAACGATCCGCGTTGGGACGAGATCCGTCGCGCCCAGTCGTTGCATCGTGAATCGACCCAGTACTTGGCGCGTTCGGAAATCCAACCAGCATTGAAAGCGTCGGATCAAGCGCTGTTGGCTGCCCAGCGTATCGTGCGTGGTTCATGGGATGAAGCGGCCTCGCAATTCGGAGCCTTTCAAAGTACCCCACTTTTAGCATCGCCACTATCGTTGTCGCTCCATTGGAATTTCAATCGATTGCTCGCCGGACGAAGCTGGCAATCCCTATTTGTACCAGGAATTCCATTCCAGGATACCGCTCAGCTTTACCAATCTCTCTGGCAAGTAGATCGACGACTTACAGAGAATGCCGAAAGTGACTGTGTCATCGGAGCGAATGGGCCCGACGGTAGCCCCACACTAGTACTTGCTACAAAGCCCATCAACAGCCAGCCCATACCATCAGGATACGGCGGTGCCGTGATGCGAGTTTCGTCTCCTCCGATCATCGCTCCTGCAGGTGCGATGGTTCATATCGAAGGACTGGTGCGCATCGATTCGCCTGCCGCAGAAAAACAGAGCGGACTGTTGGTTTGCGACAGTATCGGAGGAGAGTCACTTGGCCAATTGATTTCGTCAGCCGACACATCGCAATATGCTTGGCGTCGATTCAGTCTGATTCGTTTTGTGACAAACGAGCGAGCTATTCGGATTCATTTCGAAACAAGAGGAGAAATGCGAGCTTCCATCGCAAATCTTAAAGCAGAAATGATTATGCCAACCCGAAATTCAGACTTGCAAACTCGCCCATACTCTCCAGACGAATCACTGGATGCCGAACAGAACAGGATTCCAGTTTCGACATCAAGCCGACGCTAGTGCGGTCGCCACGAACAAATCTAAAGCAATCACCCGGCTCCATCTGCGGGGTGTTGAATCCGACAGCGGACGGAGCCGCCACCCCCTACCATTTGCAGACTATACCATTAAACAAAAGCACGATTCCATTGTCGACCACCGATTGTAATAACACGCCCACGACCGTTTCACGACTTACTTCTGCGGTTCCATCTGCTATTGCCGTCCTGGAAATCAACGGGCCGCTTGCATTGGATTTTGTAAAACGCTGCTGGTGCCCCAATCAAGGTGACGCCAACCTGCAAATCAATGTAATTCGATATGGCTTTAGTCAATTCGATAGTCTTGGTCATGGCGAGTCAATTGTCGTTTGCAGAACAGCAGACCATTGCGTTGAAGTACACTGCCACGGTGGTCGATTAGCATTAGACGCCTTCCTCCGCGGTCTTGTCGCTTGCGGAGCCCTCGAACAGCCTGCGAAATTGCGTTGTTCCGCCGACGATTACGACGGGATAGTCTCCGAAGCTCGCGAGGATTTACTGCGTGCTTCGACGCTTCGGACGACTGCTATTTTGCTTGACCAAATGCGAGGGGCACTTAGCCGGGAACTAAACTCGATTCGATCACTGCTGATGGACAGGGACATTTCCCAAGCGACAAAGCGACTAACACAACTCAACGATCGATCGCAACTTGGGAGCCATCTGGTTGAGCCATGGCGTGTCGTTTTGGCTGGTCCTCCCAACTCTGGAAAGAGCAGCCTGCTTAACATGCTACTTGGATACACGCGGGCAATCGTTCATGAACAAGCAGGAACGACACGCGATTTGCTCGCGGAATGTTCCAGTTTCGACGGTTGGCCAATCGAACTCGTCGACGGGGCAGGTATCCGAACTGCAACCGACGCGATTGAAGCTATCGGAATCGAGCAAACGCTCGAACGCATCGCGTCGGCGGATTGCACGCTTTTGCTAGTTGATCGGACCACACTCTGGACCGAGACTCACCATCAAATCCTAAATCATTGTTCAGAGAAAGTTGTGTTGGTCTTAACCAAGTCCGACTTGATCGGTGTGGAACCAAGTAACATCCCCAAGTCGATCACGACTCGAGTTGATACGAGCAGCGTCACGGGTACCGGTTTAAAGGAACTCATGAACGCAGTCGTCTCGTTTCTGGTTCCTCAAACCCTTTGCGAAGGCGATCCGGTCCCATTTCGGCAACGCCATCGCGACGTTCTCGCTGCTGTAATGGATTCCATTCGAAAAGAGGAGATTGACACAGCGATCGCTTGTTTGCCAACTCAAGCGATTCGAGAGTGAAATAAGCCTGCCGCATCACGATCTACGAGGACACGCGTGTCGAAGAGTGAACTGACCGACTCTCCGCGAAGGGCATAGCTAGTAGGGCCATCCAAAAATACTTTCCCAGCTTTCAACAGGATGGTTCGATCAATGCAGGGAAGAATTTCTTCGAGATGGTGTGTAACCAAAACGATTTGCATGCCTGTGCTAGCAAGGTGGTTGAGTTCGCCAAGAAACTTGACTCTCGCCACGATATCGAGTCCAGAGGTCGGTTCATCCAGAACAATCGCTTGTGGCTTCATCACGAGAGCCCGTGCCAGCAACACTCGCCTTCGTTCGCCAGTGGACATATGGCCAATACACTTTGTCGACGCGCTGTCCACTTGGAATAAATTTAGAAGTCGTTTAGCTTCGCATTGCATTAGATCGCTCACGAAGCTTGGGTCTGGTTCAAGCTCGCCAGAAAAATATCCTGTTAACACACATTGGAGGGCGTTTAAGCGAGCGGAACGGCCTAGTGTAAAGTGATGATCGATCTCAGAACTCACGAAGCCGAGATGGGAACGAAGATCCCATACATTCCATTCTTCCTGCCCGAGAATACGGACAGTTCCTGACTGGCCGTCAACGACGGAAGGGTAGAAAAACTTCATTAACAACTTGAGGAGCGTGGACTTGCCGGATCCATTTGGGCCCACAATTGCAACATGCTGACCTTGAGGAATACGCAGGCTAAGGCGATCCAAAATACGCGTGCTGCCCCGCTCTATGCTCACATGGTTCATTTCAATGAGCATGGAATCGGCATTCATTGGATTAGTTAAATCCGAACTCAACACACTCGCTATCACAAGCAGCTTCTGGCGATAGATTCAATTTCGTATCCGTGACAATGCTCATCATGAATCGGTTGGCCGCTTCGAGCATGGTTGAATCCAGCTCATTGGCTTCGAGACAGTCGTCCTGCTCCAATCGCAATTGCAAAAATTTATAGTTCAAGCCGGATTGGTGCGAGATCCGTACTGCTCGCAAAAGCTCATCTTCCGAACAAAGCGTCGAGCCCTGTCGCTGGGCAAAAAGAACCTGAAGGTCGCGTGCGCGTTTCCAATCGGATAGGATTTTCGAAGCGGTTGGAAACGAGCCACTCAACGAAATCACACCCGCGATTTGCTTTGCGTACTTTAGTCCAATCCATTGTGCCATAGTTCCACCAGAACCGAACCCAGCCAGAAAAATCTTGCGAGTGTTGATCGACAGACTACCGGAGACTGCTTGAACAGTGTCCCAAACGAGATCCTCTGCAACAGCGCAATCGGTTTCCGAGTCCCCCCAGTAAAAGCATCGGTCGTTTCCAAGACACTTTTGGTTGGCACGAGGCGCAATGGCAACGTAGTTTCGTGAACTGAGTGCCATCATGACGTTATCCAGCTCAAGCTCGCAGCTCGCGTCGCTATGAAGCCAAACAATAAGAGGGTAGTCGTAACCTGATTCGTAGTGCTCTGGAACAAATAGGCGATGTGGGAAGCCTAGTTCAATCGTTTTACCTAATGGCCGACATCGTGACGCAGCGGAAAAAGTGGGTGAAGGGTTACCGATCGATTCCAGGAGCATCGTGAGGCGACTCATTCAGGGATTCCAATTCAGCTAAAACGAGCATAAGGGACGAGAATTGTTTTGCCGAAAACAACGTAATAAAACACGTTGTATTGAGGACATTGGTGGTGCGTCAATGGCGCACGACTTAAGAAGTTGAAAGAAAGTCAATCCGGAAGAATGCTTTCATTTACTCGGCGGCTCGCAGTGGTCGTCAACATGCCAGTAGCACGTAGGTCCGGCTGTCCTCAGCCGGACAATATTCAGCAAGTTGTGTCAGCCTGCGGACAGGCTGACCTACGTGAGTAGGAATCAACTACGCTGACGCTAAAAGCTGTTCCATAGTGGCCACTAAAGTCTTGACTGCGTCTACGCTTTTTTGGAAGGCTGCTTTTTCTGAATCGGTAAGTGACAGTTCAATGATCTTCTCGACGCCGTTGCTACCTAAAATTACTGGCACACCGACATAATATCCACCAACGTCATACTCGGAATTGCACAGGGCTGCGACAGGTAGCAGCCGCCTCTTGTCTCGCACAATCGCCTCTACCATTTGAGCAGTTGCAGCCGCAGGAGCGTAATAAGCTGACCCCGTCTTTAATAAGGAAACGATTTCCGCGCCGCCATCTCTGGTCCGTTGCACAATTTCCGCTAGCCGTTCTGGTTGGATCAGTTGCGTTACGGGGATGCCGCCCACAGACGTGCAGCTTGAAATCGGCACCATCGTGTCACCATGCCCACCCATAAGCATGGCAGAAACATCTTCCACGCTGACGTTGAGTTCCATGGCCAAGAAAGCACGGAAGCGTGCGGTGTCCAATACCCCCGCTTGACCGATAACTCGGTTGGAAGGAAAACCCAGAACTTGAAAAGCTCGTTGGACCATCGCGTCCAAAGGATTGCTTACGACAATAACGACGGCATTGGGGCTGCTGACCTTTACTTGTTGTGCGACACTCGAAACGATCTTGGCGTTGGTGCTGAGTAGATCGTCGCGGCTCATGCCAGGTTTGCGTGCGATGCCAGCCGTGATTACGACAACGTCGCTATTTTCAGTGTCCGCATACTCCGTGGAACCAACCAGGCGACTATCGAACCCCATGATGGGGGACGCTTGCATTAAATCAAGGGCTTTACCTTTGGGCATATTTTCCGTTTGTGGAACGTCGAGTAAAACGACATCGCCCAGTTCGGCGGCTGCACACCAATGGGCACAGGTTGCACCTACGTTTCCTGCACCGATAATCGTTATTTTTGCGCGACGCATGAGTGAAGCCTTGATTCCTTGGATCGTGGACACGGAAAATACAGAGCTGGAAAGCACGAAGTATGGGTACTAAGCGGAGACCGTCAAGTGGCAGTGGCCCGACGCAGAAAGTGGTCCAGCGACTCCGTTCGCGGGATTGCTCTGATCAGCGGGCAGAGCCGCTGCCCCACCCCAAGGACGAAGGGATTTGCCGAAGTTGCCTTTTTCAGGCATGTCGCGTTACCAAGCGGTAATAGCCTTAATAAGGTGCGAAGACGCCGATAAGTTCGCTAAATCTAAGTGTTTGACGAATTCGAAAAATATTCGGTCAATTTCAGTTGAAGGAATTCGAGGTTCCGCTACTCTGAACTGAGGTTTGCCTGTATTAATGCAGGTCAATAGCAGTTCTTTGGCAATTTTTCAATTGAACAGAGGAGTGGAAATGGGTAAAAGATCACACGTTCGCCATGGTTTCACGTTAGTGGAGCTTTTGGTGGTCATTGCAATTATCGGAATTCTGGTAGGACTGCTCCTCCCTGCAGTTCAAGCGGCCCGCGAAGCAGCACGACGCATGCAATGCGGCAACAACATTCGCCAAATCGGTTTGGCATTGCATAACTTCGAATCCGCCAGAAAAAAATTACCGCCATCGAGCGTGCAATCACCTTCCGCCGCCGTGATGGCGTCAGCGGAATTGAAGGAGTTTGTAAAAGTGGGTACGACCGGAAATAATGTGAATGATTACGCACAACAGTGCTTTTTAACCACAGTTTTGGCACAGCTTGAACAGACCAACGTTTTAAATGCCGGTACTGGTTACAACCAGAAACTAGATTGGTACGATCCTCTAAATCGTCCAGCAGCTTCGGTCGTTATTCCGACCTATCTATGTCCATCGAGTCCCGCTCCGTCAAAGGTTCTTGACACAGCAAACTTGGGTTCTTCGGAATTAAAATATTCCGTAGGTGGAGCTTGGAAGCCTGCTTTGACAGATTATATGGCGGTAAACCGTGCGAACAACCGAAACGCAGCATGGAATGCGATGACCGCTTCGAATCCCGTGTTTCCTGGTACGGATGCCGTTAGTGGTATCATGCAGAGCAACCAATTCACCAAATTCGCAGCCATCACAGATGGATTGAGCAATACGATCATGATTGCAGAAGCCGCAGCACGACCAGCTAGATATGTCTCAAGCAAACTAGTCGAACCGTACGCTGGCGGTATTAGCGCCTATATGAACGGACCATGGGCACACTCAGGGAACGATATTGCTGTAGATGGATCGAACATGACGGTTACCAGTGGCGTTCCAACCGCGAGCAATATTACTTCGACCCTTGGAACGACATGTTCCATCAATTGTACTAACCAAGGCGAGATTTATGCTTTCCACACTGGTGGTGCTCAAGTCGTACTTGGAGATGCATCCACTCATTTCATCAGTGCAAGTATCGATCTCAGGACGCTGCAACTGCTCTGCGCCCGTGGCGATGGAACTCCAGTCAGTATAAACAATTAGTCCAAAGCCTTTCATGAAAAAGACAAAAGGGGGAGTCGAAAGTCTCCTCCTTTTTCGTTTCAAACAAGCAAGCTGAGGGTTAATGCTGCGTTTTCACAAGGAATTAGGGTTGATAGTAATGAGCCGACGGCGCTAGCCTTACAGCATACACGATGCGATTTCGTGAACCGGTGGGCGCTAGCCCCGGGCCTAAATTGCGCAGCAATATCGCTTGTAATAAATTGCGCAGCAATATCGCTCGTGAGGCAACCCGTGGCTAACACATACGGTTCAAAGTGAGTGCCATTGGGCGGCTTGTCGTTTACTACCACACCCGCACCCATGCGGTGTAGACTGTGTAAATCTTTGAACCCACCGTGCACCTTGCGGTGCGTTAGAGAAGCCCGGGGCTAGCGCCCGCCGGTTCACCCTGACATCACGCTCAATTGCCGCACTTCAAACAGGAACTTAAAATCATGTTCAAACCGAAAACGAGAGCCGCCCAACGTGCAATTCTGTTGGCCGGGATTTTGACAGCTTGCTCGCAGGCTGCCATCGCTCAACAAACAATTCCACTTCCCTCGAATTCCTCTCCCGTCACGTATCAAGGTCGAATGGTTCGAATGCAAAACGACAACCCATTTCTATTGCCGAGCAAGCTCGCACTTCTCGCCCCTGATTTTGCCAAGATTCAACATGAGCACTACCTCCCTGCTTTCGAAACGGGAATGAAGCAGCAACTGGCTCAAGTTCATGAGATTGCCGAATTGGCGGAGCCTCCGACCTTCGAAAACACGTTGGTCGCGATTGAGAAGTCTGGCGAGATATTAGAACGAGTGCAAGCGATTTTTTTCAACATGACAACGGCGAATACCGACGAAAAAATCCAAAAAATCGAAGAAAATATTGCGCCGCGATTGGCTTCGCATTCAGACGACATTTAC
Source organism: Pirellula sp. (assembly GCA_043750255.1). Taxonomy (GTDB): domain Bacteria; phylum Planctomycetota; class Planctomycetia; order Pirellulales; family Pirellulaceae; genus JBKCUI01. The sequence goes on along the minus strand of JAYVBW010000306.1, from coordinate 2,051 downwards.
TTAAACAAAAAACTGTTCGCCCGCGTTGAATCCCTATGGCAACAGCGTACTAAACAAAATTGGAACGAAGAACAACAACGCTTGCTCAAGAAATACTACGAAAATTTTGTCAGAGCGGGTGCAATGCTAAACGACCAGCAGCAAACTCGCGTTCGTGCTATCAACGAAGAGTTGTCTTCGTTGACGACTCAATTCCAGCAGAATCTTTTGGCTATCACCAAGGAACGCGGTGTTGTCGTTGATGATGTCAGTCAACTGGATGGAATGACTGCTGCGGATATTGCTGCAGCAAAGGAAGCGGCAAAAACAAAAGGGCACGACGGGAAATACCTATTGGCCATTACCAATACGACTCGGCAGCCAGTCCTGCTTTCGCTCAAGAATCGGGACGTGCGAAAACGTGTTTGGTTGGCCTCGGCCAATCGAGGTTTGGGCGAGGCTGGTGGCCTGGACAATCGAGGCTTGGTGCTTTCAATAGCTCGTCTTCGGGCAGAGCGTGCCAAGCTACTGGGCTACCCAAGCCATGCTGCCTTTACGCTCGAAAACCAAATGGCAGCCAAGCCCGAGGCCGCGTTCAAGATGCTTCGTGACTTAGCGCCAGGCGTTCTTGCCAAAGCCAAAACTGAGGCGAGCGACATTATGCGATTCATGAAGCAAGATGGAATCGATGGCGAACCCCAGGCATGGGACTGGGAATTCTACTCAGAAAAAGTGCGAGCGGAAAAATATCAGATCGATGAGAATCTCGTGAAGCCCTACTTTGAAATGGAGAGCGTGCTTCAAAATGGCGTGTTCTACACCTATGGAAAACTTTATGGAATCCAATTCAAAGAGCGAAAGGATTTGCCTGTCTACCACCGAACAGTGCGTGTGTTCGATGTCTTGGGAGCCGACGGAAAGCAAATCGGTTTGTTCTATGCCGATTATTTTCATCGCGATGCAAAACAAGGCGGGGCTTGGATGGACGCCTACATACCGCAGTCTCGACTTTTGAATCAGTTGCCTGTCGTAGTGAACGTAATGAACATACCCGTGCCTGCCGAGGGTGAACCTACGCTGCTAAGCTTGGACCATGTAACAACCATGTTTCATGAACTAGGGCATGGAGTCCACGGTTTGTTTTCTGCGGTCGAGTATCCAACTCTTTCTGGTACGTCGGTACCCCGCGACTTCGTCGAGTTTCCATCGACTTTCCATGAGGATTGGGCCATTCATCCAGAGGTGTTGAAGAATTACGCCAAACACTATAAGACTGGCGAAACCATTCCGAAGGATCTCCTTGATAAAAGCATTGCGGCGAATAAGTTCAACAAAGGCTACGAAACATTGGAATATGTTTCGGCTGCATTATTGGATCTCGGCTGGCATTCCATTTCGATGGCAGACGTCCCAACCGACGTTGTCGCATTTGAGAACCAACTGCTTAAGAGCTTTGGCATGGACTACGCCCCTGTACCTCCTCGCTATCGAACGACGTACTTTGCGCATGTGTGGTCCGGGGGCTATTCGGCTAGCTACTACGCCTATTTATGGAGTGAGGTCTTAGCTGCGGACGCCTTTGCTCACATGGAAAAACTGGGCGGGCTTACTGCGGCTAATGGGGCGCTTTTTCGCGATAAAGTTTTGTCGCGAGGTGGATCTCGTGAAGTCATGCAGCAGTACAAAGACTTCCGAGGCCAAGAGCCATCTGTAGACGCGCTTTTAGTACGCAGAGGACTCAAGTAGCAACGGCCAAAATGTTTAACCGGCGCAGCCGCGTGAATTTCGAGTTGCCAAAGCAAGTCCTGCCAGCTTGGGCGAAAACCAACATTTGTAGAATCTCATTCACAAGCTCTCGCTTGGGAATGCTAGTCCTCGAAGCTCTGTTTCGACATCCTGCAATTACTGCGGAATTCTAGCAGCGATTCCAATATCTGATGGTCGACTTCAGGCTCCGGGAAGCGGGGCTTCCCGAGTGCGAGTTTTCAAGCCGGAGCTTGGGAACGAGTGGACGGTCGAAGGCGGTCCCTCGCAGAGTTCGGGATCTACTTTCTTTGCAACCTAGCTACGCG
>JAYVBW010000305.1:0-5924 GCA_043750255.1 Pirellula sp. | reverse complement strand
GCGAATGGGTCTGGTCCGCTCGTATCCTCATCGGTAGCGTATTGCAACTCAGGCTCACTCACCCGTTTGAGGATGTCTTGCAATTTGGTGTCCTCGGGCGTGTAGCCATATTCAATAGCCCAAAAGTCGTATGGACCAATTCCCGTCATCGTGTAATCGCCACGGGTTGACCCCTCGACTTCATAGGGCATATTGATCGGAATGTAGTCCATTACCGACGAAGCAAGCGTCTTTTTTCCTTTGACGACGTCCGAATTGATTTCCTGCAAAGTGTAAACACTCGATGCCTTGAAGTTGTGCCGCAGTCCGAGCGTGTGACCTGCTTCGTGTGCTACCAATTCGGCCAAAAGCGGTCCGATAAAAGCTTCCGGCATACCGTCCAAAAGACTTTCTTTGGGCTTTTCCGGTTTCTTGGCCTCAGGCTTCTTTTCGTCCGGCTTCTTTTCGTCCGGCTTCTTATCGTCTACCTTTGGTTCGTCCTTCTTGGGTTCGTCCTTCTTGGGTTCGTCCTTCTTTGGTTCGTCCTTCTTTGGTTCTTGATTGGTTGCTTCTGACGGTGGCAAATTGCCTTCGTCATCGAACAGATCGAACGCTAATCGAGCCATTCCCATGTCCATTTGCATGCCGACGGCAGCAGAGCAATAACCGTTCACTTGGCTCGTACGGCCAATCAATCCATCGTAGGGTTGGTCACCTAGCAAAGCCGAATCGACTTTGGTAAGTGGGTGACCACCGAATGGAAGTTTGGATTGGTTTGCGAAATAACTTTTCAAATGCTCACGGTTGGCATTGGGTGCCAGTCTTAATCGAGGGTCCCAGTTCGGATGCGAACCCAGCCAGGAAACAGTCTCCGCACTCATGCCTTCCATCGCCAAATCAGGCATCATGTCATGGTATTGGAAATTGAAGTGCCGTATCCAGCCATCGGTCAAAATGATATCTGCGTCAAGGATTTCGCCAGTGAGCGGGTGCACACGGCTAGGTCCGATTGCCGTGCCGACATCGTTATTGAGCCAACGCACAAAGTTGTATTGCACGTCCTCGGGATCGAGGTCCATGTTGTCGCCTGTCTTTGCGTCTTGGTAGAGGACTTCGACCGCATCAGAGAATCCAATTTGTTCGAATGCTTTATTCCAATACTCTATCCCTTGCTTGACCCAACGTCGGTAGCGCACAGGAGTTGTATGCTCGATGTAGAATCGAATGGGTTTAACGGGTGGGCTGATTTTTAGGCTTGGGTCTCGCTTTTCTAAACGCCACCGAGTGACAAACCGAACGAGCTTCTTGTCTTGGTCGTAGCTGCCTAGGTCTGTGTAATTCGTTAAAAAGTATCCAACCCGTTGGTCCGCCTTACGTGGTCGGTAGCCGTTCTCCTCGGGTACTTCGCTGAATGAAAAGTGCAGCGTCTGCAGTTTGCCACCCGCAGCGACAACTTCGAATGCAAGCTCGGCGTTCTTGGAAAACGACTTGGCTTTAATTACCTTAATCAATTGCGGATCGGGCACGCGAACCGAAGGACCGAAAAACTTCGATGCGTTTCCTACAAAAAGTGCGTCAGCATCGATCACCGGTCCACCGCCACGTGGTCCCATCGTAACGATCGGGACATCCAATAGCACAGTGTCAGTAAACAATCGCTTGACCGACGATTTTGATTCTGGTTCGCCGTTCGAACGAATATTCATATTCGGTACAATCAGCGCGAGGCGTTTGTTGTACTGTCGCCAGTAGACATAAAAATCGTTGGATTGCAGGCCAGCAAACTTATCGCCGCTACTGACAGTCAATGCGATAAAGTACTTCTTTGCTGCGAAGTCTTTTGGTAATTCCAAAAGCATTTGCCCATCTTTTTCTCTCGTCCAAACACCACACAACGAGAGCTTGTCCGGCGACTTGGAATCAGCTTTGACGAACCCTTCCGTCACTTTTTCAAAAGGGGGGTATTCTGGTTGAGCAGGGGCCTCTTGTGCCGAACCCGCTTGCCACGAAAGTAAGCTCGCTCCAAACGCTGCGAAAAGCGTCAGAGATCGCATCAATGATTGTCGATCCATTTTCATTCTATTGTTCCAAGAAATTTGCTAAACGATACGTTCAAATAGCCAAATGCAAGATGCTGACGCCACTTCATGCCTGGAGCTAACGCCCACCGGTTCACGAAATCACATAGTAAACCCGCAAAAGGGGCTTGGGCGAATCCTACGTCAACTTCAATACCACGTCGGGCTGCGAAAGCAGTTGATGCGAATTGAGGCCGAGACTACATAGAATAAACCACGTAACCCGCTTAATCACCGCAATCGATAACGCCGTCCAATGTGCTCAATTATTCACCGGCCACGTCAACAGGTCTAGTGATTGGATGCTTTGAGTCTTGCAAATGTCACGAAAAAAATGCAACTGAGGCTACTTTGCTGAAAATCGATTCGTTTTCTAGTGCTTCAATACAAGCCCGACGCGCAAGTTTTGAAGTTGCACACTTTTCCGAGGGCTCAAAGAACTGGTATTGCATTGAAAGCGAGGCCCCGTGTAGCCGTTTGTTGTCAAAACACACAACAACACAGGGCACTCGCTATGGTTATTCGGCAACAAAACCAAATTTGACAAAAGCGACCCCGGACGACGTCAAAATCCTAATGACCAACGCGATGCACTTGAGTCTCAGTCAGATCATCGATCTGTACACAATCCGATGGCAGATTGAGTTGTTTTTCAAAGAACTCAAATCTCGCTTGGGTTTCGACCAGTATCGTTTCAAGAGCTTCAGTGAGGTCGAGGGGTGGGTTAGGCAACAATAAAAGATCGCACAATGCTTACTAGTTTTACCTTGCGTCGCTTGCTTTTTCACGACACGCCGACTTTCGGAGTGAAGTTCTATTGTGTATGGTTAATCGACCGATTTCAGATTTTATGCTAATTCTCATCTATTTCTCATGAAGCCAATGCTATGCTCGCGTCTGGAAAACGTGAGCGCACTTGCGTTTGAATAACAAGAGTTCCCTAGGAATGGAGTGAAATCCGAAAATGGTATTCGCACAATTGAGATTCTGGCTGCTGTTGGGTGGCCTTTGCGTTGCGGCCTTCTCAACCACAAAGTTTTCTTTCGCTGACGACAAGAAGTCCAAAGAATCATATGAAACCGAGGTCACGCTGAAGCAAGTCCCAAAAGCCGTTCGCAAAGCGATCAAGCTTGCGACCAAGAACGCAGAAATCGAAAAGATCGTTCTCGAAGTGGAAGATGGTCAGGTTCAATACGAAGTCGAGGTTGAGGTTGAAGGCGGGACAGTCGAACTGCGCTTCAATTCCGATGGCCAACTTGTTGGAATTGAGGTCTTGGAATCCGACGAAGAAGAAGAGTCTGATCAGATGGATCCGGAAGACGATGGCGATGACGAATCCGAGGGAAGCAGTCAAAAGAGCGAACAGGTCGAACTGAAGGATATTCCCGAGGCCGCTAAGAAAGCGATCCAAAAAGCTGCTGGCGACGCCAAGGAAATTGAATGTGAAGCGATCACCGAAGCCGAGGTTACTGTTTTCGAAGGAGCTTGGATGGTCGGCGAAGTCAAAATGGAAATCACCGTTTCAAAGGCAGGCGATATCCTGTCGCAAGAAAGCTCGTTGAAGTTGGAGCAACTACCCGAGGCATTGCGTCCCATGGCAAAGAAGTTTGCCGGTAAAGACGAATTGAAACTCGAACGAAAGACAGTCGTTCTTTACGAATTAGAAGTCGTTAGAGACGGCAAAACGATCGAAATATTGGTTGACGCTACCGGACGACATGTCAAAGTAGTACTCGGCAATGAAGACGAAGACGAAGGCGATAATGATAAATAGTCCAACAACGACAATTGCAACGATAGGATTCTCGAGCAAGTTCTGTTGGGAGAGTTCGCGTTGAAATTACTGGTTGTCGAGGATTACTTCCCAATTCGCAAAGCTGTCGAAGCGACTCTACGCGAATCTGGTTATGCAGTGGATTGCGCTGGCGATGGCCTCGAAGGCTATTCTGCAAGGAACCCGATCATCACAACAGTTCTTCTTTCATTGAGTGGTTTCTAGTGGCGATCGCTAGAGTATCAAAACAATGCTGTTAAAAATGATCCATGAACAAAGACAATGCTGCGGCAGTAAAAGCACAGGCTCAGTTTCAAGATGCCAGTTCGTTGCAAAAGCAAGGCCGGCTGAAAGAAGTACAGTCAATTTACGAAGCTATTCTCGAGATTGACCCCAGGCAATTTGACGCACTGCATTTGCTCGGAGTTGTCGCAGCACAGTCGAAAAATTACCAACTTGCTGCTGACTTGATTGCCAAAGCAATAGCCATAAACCCCAATCATTCTGATTTTTACTCCAACCGCGGCCTTGCGTTACAAAAACTTAATCAACTGGACGCTGCAGTCGCCAGTTATGACTGTGCATTGTGAGCAAGGATTGGGCGACACCATTCAGTTTTGCCGCTATGTCTCTCAATTATGTGAAGCAGGAGCAAGCGTAATTTTTGCGCCGCAAAAAACCCTTCGTGGATTGATGAAAAGCCTTGGCTCGGATGTGTTAATCGTCGAAGCAGGTGACCCGACATTGAAGAAGTCTGTGATCCAAAAAATGTGCGAGAGCAAAGAACGGTCGCTTGACTAGCGAACCATGTCGGCCTCTAGGCCCGATTCATTGCGTGTGAACTACGTCGAATTTCATGGATCCCAATAATTGGGAGGGTTTGTGCAATCGATTTTTTCGTAGCGAACCAGGCAATCAGAGTAATAGCGACTCCGACGCTAAGAGTGCACCAAGTTCCGGTATAGGCAAGCTGACCATTGCTGCTTTCGATCGCCCATGAGAGCCACTGAGGAGCGGTGCTTCCACGACTTGAATACGACGCGAGGAGCATCGATATGGAGTTGTGAACACAATGGAATACGATTGTGCATACGACACCACCTGTTCGAAAAGCCAGCCAACCTAAAAGCAATCCAATGACCGATGCGGTAATTGTTTGTTGGAGGACCCCGTGGGACAACCCGAAAAGCAACGACGTTAAGAGTATCGCTCGAATATGCCCGTTGTTGCGTTGCAAGCCTGCAAACAAGAATCCTCGAAAAGCCAGTTCTTCGCAAACGGCGGGCACCAACGCCAGTACCAGCAGAACACTCCACATTGGCGCAGCAGCGATGATTGAATCGAACTGCATGAGCATGCTCGTCGTTTGCTCCCCGAGTTTGTATTCCGCTCCAACCAAAGATGCAAAGCCTGTATACGCCGGATGCATACTAATTGCCAGCAATACGGTTGCGACCAGTTCCATGACGCCGGGGCGATTGAATCTTAAAGATTTCCGAACCGAGCGGGTCAGGATCGTCGCCATGATCAATGCGGGAGCGAGTATCATCCCGAGCTGGATGACAATGGTTGACTGCACGATTGCCGGCCAGCTCAAAGTCATGCCGCCCAATGAGAGTCTACCGAAGAACAAACAGACCAAAATCAGTAGGCCGCAGAGTATGGATTCATTGGGTGTTGGTGTGTCCTCGCGTTGCCGCCAGACATTGCGAATCCACTGCGTCATTGAGGAACGTTCGATATCGCGAAACATGACATTCTCGCTCTCAAACTGCTTAACAGCCCAACGAATGGAAAGCAAACAGCATAGAACTGTTACTGTTGCAACCGTAGGCAAGTGAAGTAACGCATGCATGAACTCGCCGTCCATCAACGCTCGAGACATCAGAACAGCGCCTGTCACTGGAACAATGCTCGTGCCTGGAGAGAGAACGACTCCGGGAATCATGGGAAGCATTACCAAAGGTAGGCCGACCAAGAGCAACGGCATTAAATAGTATTGCCCTTCCTTCGTACTTCGAGCCAGGCATGCGACTGCCAATGCGAGTGCACTGAACATCGCAGAAATTGGAATTACCAGTAGAATCAACCAC
>JAYVBW010000304.1:0-1696 GCA_043750255.1 Pirellula sp. | reverse complement strand
CGCGATCCGAATCGGGAAGTGATCTTGCACTTCGATACGTTCCGCTTTGGATGCAGCGTCGTTGAGCAATGCTTCTCCAACAGGTGACTGTCTTTCGGCTAGGTCCAATTGCAAGGCGCTGCTAATTCGTTCTCGCAATCCAAAGCGTCGATCGATCTCGATAGCCGAGTACATCGCACTTGGTCGATAGAACAGAGAAATCGTGCCAGCCGTCAATGCTGCTAACAGCCCGCCAGCGATTAACCAAACTTGACTCCAGCTAGCGAAGGTAAACGGCAAAAACCAAATCTTGGGGACCAATAGACCGAAAAAGCAAATCGTGAAAGCAATGATCAAACACGAAGCAAAAATATTGAGGATCGCTTGAGTCCAAAGAAGTCGACGAGCCCTAGAAATCTGGCGATTGATTAAATCCATAGTTCGGTATCCCTTCGGACGATACGCTAGGCCCACAGAAAAATTACTGCCGGAGGTCACCGCACCATTGTTACAAAACGCATTGTAAGGGTTTTTATCTGCGAAAGCATGCACGATTAAAATGAAAATTACATGAATTCAGCACTAAGGCTTTTCGGTAAATGGACATTCGCACGACAAAAGACCGCAGCCTGGGCAACCGTTTCCATATTTTTTCTGAAGCGCAGCGCTCAGGTTTACCCCTGCTACGTTTGCGATTGTCGTCAACCAAGCCACGACGTCTGCGAATTCCTCTTCCAGATTTTCGCGATCATCTCCGGTTCTTAGGGCTGTTGCTAACTCGCCCATCTCCTCCATTAGCCACATGAAGGTCCCTGAAACACCGCGTTCCGCGTCCTTTTCGTAATACATGGTGCGGATCAATTGTTGGAAATCTCGCAAGGATATATCAGGTTCGGTGGTACTCATTTGGAACTTCAAACGTTTGGCGCCGGAATGCTGAACGGATTAGCACATGCTCAGAATACCAAAGATCGTCGTTATTGCGTGTCAAAGTACTACGGTTTAACCAACCGGAGCAGCAGTACGGCCAAAAAGCGATTTTTAGAGCCGCCTGGCTGGCCAAGCCCCTACAATGCTGGCGAAGCAACTATTTCCTTGCCCGTAGCGCACTATGCGACACATTCCGTTGTCGAGTGCCAAACCCGACTTTTTAAACTATGATTACAGATCCCACAATAATCCCTGGGTTGGATCGCAGCGAACGTTTCGACGTTTCAGCCACCATTCGCCCAAGTCATTCAATTGGAAAAAACGGAACAAAATCTCCTGTGGACCATCTGCGAATCGAACGAGCCGTTCGTGAAATACTTGCCGCCGTCGGCGAAGACCCTGAACGAGAAGGATTGCGTGAGACTCCGGCCCGAGTCGCCCGGATGTACGCAGAAGTCTTTTCAGGGCTTCATAAAGATCCCCGAATTCACTTGAAGCGGGTTTTTTCGGAGAGCTATGACGAAATCGTGCTTCTCAAGGACATCGAATTTCACAGCATGTGCGAACACCATTTGCTGCCATTCCACGGTCATGCACACGTCGGTTACTTGGCCGATGGCAAGGTTGTGGGGCTAAGTAAAATAGCTCGAGTTGTCGATGAAGTGGCTCGGCGTCCCCAAGTTCAGGAGCGCATGACCGAGTCCATTGCTAACATGATGGAGCAGGAGCTAGGTGCTCGCGGTGTTGTCGTTATGATCGAAGCGAGCCATTCGTGTATGACGATGCG
>JAYVBW010000303.1:0-3240 GCA_043750255.1 Pirellula sp. | reverse complement strand
TGCAGTCACCATGAATCGAATCGAAGCGTAGACCGCAGGATTGGGTGGAGTGCTGACGTCCAACTGCAGATATTCCGCTAACCACTTGAATTCAGAAACGTAGACACCACACAAAATGGCCACAAACCCGACAAAAGCAGCCAGCAGCAACTGTATGGCAGGGCCTGCGGCAGAAATAATGATCTGATCGAAGTGACTTAGCGCTTTTCTTCGTCCATTTCGCCCCCAGAGCATGCCTTCGCCAGGAATTGCTAGACCACCCATCTGGTACAGAACAATATTGCAACGGATGCCGAAATATCGAAACGCTAAGGCATGACCGAGCTCGTGAACCAAGATTGATACCAACGTCACTCCCACCCAGATCGCAAGCACAACTCCAAGATTGATCGGCATATTCCGACTCGCAAAGGTCGCTTGAAGCGACATTGCAGAGCTATATCCCAGTGCAGCACTCACCGCCCAAAAAAGCCATGACACCCGAACGGGAAAGCCGAAGATCTGAAAACGCCAGTCGTATTGGCTCGATTGAGGTTCACTAAGTAACATTCTGCCCCGATCCTATCTCTTTTTCCAAAGACTCACGCAAGAGGTTAGCCACATACTGAAGAGTGTCCTCATCCACGTTCAACGGTGGAAGGATCGCAACTCGGTCCCGATGAGCACCAGTCAAATGTACCAGCAGCCCTTGCTCTCGTAACTGGCAAACCCATCGCCACGTGACATCGACAGATTCCTTTCCAAAAGAAGACAAATCGATCACCGTGCACATCCCGCGACCGTCTACAGCACACTGGTTCGGCAAACTTTGTTGCAGTAACTTTCGGAAACGATCCCCCGCAACCCGAACGTGTTCCAAAAAAATTGCATCATTCAACATCAATAGGACTTCGATTGCTATTCTGCAGGCCAACGGATTCGCTGCAAACGTCTCTGACTCAATCCCTTGTCCTAATTGATCCATCCGGTTTGCGTCCCCGATCACTGCAGAAATGGGTGCAATGCCACCGCCTAGCGATTTGCCAAAGACGATCAAGTCTGGAATCCAACCTTGGGCATGCGACGCAACCATGGAACCAAGCCGTCCAAGCCCCATTTGTATTTCGTCACTGATAACCAGCAAACCATGCTCACGTACCAAACGAACAAGTCTTCGGTAATACTCCCCTGAGGCAAAATAATATCCCCGAGCTCCAATGGCGGGCTCCATGATCATCGCAGAAGTCATTCGACCATGTTTTTCGAGCCAAACTTGAGCGGCAGAGATACTCGCATCGCATCCCGCACAATGTCCGTCGCATTGTGATCCGCAGCGTGGATAGGGAATAACACCGTCGACTTCCAGTCCACCTCGATGCGCATGCGAAAAACCCGACAACGCTGGACTACGCTGCGTGTCACTGATATGCGATGTGGCCAATGAGCGTCCGTGAAAGCTCAAATCGAATCGCATCAAGCCACCGGGCCGATTCGCATTTGCAATTTTCCAAGCGACCTCAACCCCTCGTGCTCCAGTCGAGCTAAGCCATACCTTGTGATTCGTGTCAGATGGTCCCAATTCCGACACCATAACCGCTAGAGCCTGTTCCAACTCCGCCCGCCAACGACTATTGCCACCCGTACAAAACGTCAACTGCTGTAGCTGTTCTTGTGCGACAGCGATCAAGCGAGGGTGAGCATGTCCGAGATTCAGCGCCGAATAGCCACCAATAAAGTCGACATAGGCCCGACCGGTGGCATCCCACACGCAATGCCCAGATCCGCGATGGAATACTACATTCGCGTGAGGATCGTGCGAACGACCGGCACCGACAGGACGAAAGAAATTGGACACAAATCTATTCGGTCCATTGGGAGGATTGCGTGGCGCGAACTTTTTCCATCAAGGCGGGGATAATTTCGCTGGGAACAAACCGATCCAGCGAGCGGCCACGGCCAAGACTAGCGATCTGTTTGATCAATGTGCTCGAAACATGCGCATACACCTCATCCGCCATCAAAAAAACCGTTTCTATTTCGGTATCCAACTGGCGATTGGCCATCATCATAGTGAACTCCGCTGCGATGTCAGTTAGTGGCCTGACTCCACGCACCATGACCCTCGCTCCACTGTTTCGCACAAAGTCGACGGCCAAGCCATCAAATCTTTCGACTGTCACATGCGGCAAATGACGTGTCACGCGTCGCAGCAAATCAATGCGCTCGTCAGTCGAAAACAACGACTGCTTGGCCGAGTTCATCCCAACACCAATCACCAGCGAGGAATATAGCCGTGCGCTACGCTCAATAATGTCCAAATGACCAAGCGTAACCGGGTCAAAGGAACCAGTGTAGACGGCTTTGTTTGCACTAAGTTCGGCAGGCATGGTTCGCATCACCCTAGGAAAACTGGGACAACGTTTCTTTTTTGCTAAAACTCAAAAATGCAAAGAGGTAAAAAAAGAACATAGTCAGACCCATGAGAATTGCGATACCGATCGCAATATACATGCCTATTTCAATAAACAATCCGAAATCTGGGGCGTTCGCCGGTTGCGTCGGCATCTGCTTCATCGTTTGTTCAATGGTCGGACCAATCGAGAAATAATTTACGATACAACCGTAAGCAGTTTCAAGGATCTTAAAGATCAACATGAATCCCGAAACACAACGGATGAGATTCGCGCCAAGCCGTTTTTGCTTTAGTCCCAAAACGCCACCTGCAATTTGGCAAACCGATACGACGAAATTGATGAATCCAACCAATATCGCTAGGGCCATCGCTCCTGGGAAAATTTTCATTGGGTTGAACTGCTTTTCATCCATCGACAGAATAAATACCATTCCGGCAATAATTTGGAGCGTCTGAAGAAGTCCGAGGGCACCCAGGACGATAAAAAAGATGCAAACGACTTTTACAAACCCCTTGAGAGGACCTTTGCTTCCGACACGTCCCTGATCATCGGCAAAAGTAGGTGTGTAGGGATTGTAAGTTGAGTCCATACTCATGAAAGGAATTTCCTGGGTTTCAAATTGTTGTTTTGCACAGTCACTACCAAACGATCGACAACTTCTTGGTTATTGTAAGCATGTTCTGGATTGACAGTGCGGCGGGTCGCGGGATCGGGCCAACGGCGGCGTGGTCGAAGTGGGGATACTTCTTGGAAACGGGCATTACCTCCCGAAAGGAGTCCCTGAACTGGAATTTTGGTGCGTTTCTATCAACAAATCCAGTCGTCCTGGCCTCATCGGGTAGCTTTT
>JAYVBW010000302.1:0-3331 GCA_043750255.1 Pirellula sp. | reverse complement strand
GCGATCGCTGCAAAAAAGTTTTCGTCGCACATGCTGTAATCCATTGCGGCTATCACATGCTGCAAAGTGAAACGCAACGATCGCGGAGCGATCGGCCAGTGCATTACCGAGTTGCGATGCAATTTTGAAGCGGCTTGAGGATGCTCTCTACGATATAGTTGTCCATCAGTTCTCGCAGCAATCGTTCCAACCGAAGAACTTCAGTTTTGAAGTCCTCGTCAGGACCGAGCGAATCAAAACGACGCACGGTGATATACACGCTGAGCAAATCTTCGCTGTATTCTCCCGACTTCGCTTGAAACACCGTCGTTCGAGTTTCGAAATGAATGCGAGCATGCGTGCGAAAAACATCATCAAGTGACATTTGAATCACCGGCTCGTAGCTCATCAGTTGAGAACCTGCACGCTGAGCCATCGCGTCAAAACCGGTCGGCATACCTATTGCATCGGCCAGGATTTGATTGTGATTTCCGCGGCACGCGTAATCAAACCCATACATTAATCCGATTGACTCGCAATCGAGTTTGCTGATGGCCATGGTGTGAGGCACGACATCGAGAACTTCGCAATGCTGGTCCATCGCTTCCTCTAGCGAATTAGGATTGACGATTCCGCTGCACATGCGTCGCGGTTCCGCAGCGATCCATCGGTAAGCACCGTGTTCCTTGTCCTCTTCGAGGATAAATTCGCCTCGCTCACGTTGATAGAAGTGACGGAGCTTCGGATACCTTCGTTGCATTTGTTCGAAAAAATGCAGGACGGTTTCTCGCTGGTTCGGAAGATCCATTTCCGTGTGCAAGTGCATATTGATGTAGAAATCATCGCTCAATGAACTGTAGGGATTCATCATGTTGTTGTTTCCTCGCAACCTAGGGTGTATTCAGTCCATTCTCAGCCACGCCGTTCGGGGTCAAGTATATGGGGATGCCCAAATGTTTCAAAGGCTTGACAGATCAATGACCAAGGAATCGCTCGCGACCAAGATTTGACTTGGCGTAAGTCGCGGCATTTTTGCGGTCGCCTGAGCTAACCCTAGTGGGTCCGACTCGCACGCCAATGGGTTGATATGCGTCAGTATCAACCGTGGAATACCTGCTTTTGCCGCACTTTCCAAAACCGCACTTGTCCAGCTATGTCCGGTTTTGATGGCAAAATCGATATACTCATCGGAAAAATTGCATTCGTGGATCAGCCAGTCGACACCTTGTATGCCGCGCCAATAGGCCGACTGCGGTGACGTGGTAGTATCGGTAATATAGGCAATCGACAGATCAGGCCAGTCGATGCGATAACCTACACTACCGCCAGGGTGATCCAGAGGAAACCACCGACAGCGTGCGCCATTCAACACAAACTCTGGCCCCAAATCCTCGATGGCATGCCATTGAATGGGAACTAAAACCGGAAATATAAGCTCATGAAAAAGGTGCTTTTGGATAGCGTCGATCTTGGCCCGCTCGCCATAGACATGGATCTTTCGCAGCGGTGTAACGGCTAAAAAATCCAGAAAGAAAGTCAAGCCAAAAACATGATCTAGGTGTGCGTGACTCAGGAGAACCGAGATCTCCTCTTGGTGGATCAGTGATTCCACTCGAAATAGCCCGCTGCCTGCATCGAGCATGAGGCTAGCTTCAGGAATAAAATAACAACTCGTTTGTCGGGTTGCACTGGGATGGTAACCAGCCGTTCCTAGGCAGTGCAGTTTCATGCGTTATCAGCTCTCTACAGGTGCAATTGGGGCGGTCAAACAATTATTTCGGTGGTTGGTATCATAACGCATCACACGGCATTTGGGACGGGCACAGGTGCATGGCAATCAGCAACCACTTGGCGTTTGTTTTCAGAATTGGATGAGGTATAACTTTCGAATGGCAAATACAACCAAGATAATGATAATCGGCGTCGGCGACGACGGGGCAGAGGGTTTGACAAAACATGCAGGCGATTGCATCCAAGCAGCGAGCGTTCTCGTAGGCTCACCTGGGCTTCTTGCCAAGTTTCCTGATTTTGCGGGTCGTAGGGAAATCATTGGAGCGGATCTAGACCGACTCGCAAATTCGCTGGATCTATCCGACAGCCCGACGGTTGTCCTGGCAAGTGGTGATCCATTGTTTTACGGAACCGCCAGATTTCTTTGCGATCGACTTGGGAAAGACCGATTCGATGTCCTGCCACACGTCAGCAGTATGCAATTGGCCTTCGCGCGTGTCAAAGAAAGTTGGGATGAAGCTTATTTGACCAATCTGGCTTCGCAACCTCTTGATCGGGTCGTCGATCGAATTCGGTCCGCCGAAAAAGTCGGTATTTTCACGTCGGAAGACGTACCACCGTCAAGATTGGCGGAAGAGTTGCTCTCCAAGGGTATCTCTTATTTTACCGTGTATGTTTGCGAGAACTTGGGTTCGCCCGACGAACGCGTTACTCGAAGCGCTTTGGCAGATATCATCAATCAACGCTTCGCTCCATTGAATGTCATGGTAATGATCAGGCAAAGTGGCGTGCCTGACAAACAGTCAGAGTCAAGCAACCGACGCTTGTTTGGAAATCCAGACGAACTCTTTCGGCAGAGCAAACCTAAGCGAGGCCTCTTAACTCCCTGCGAGGTCCGTTCTATCGCTTTAGGCGAAATGAATCTGCGATCGACCTCTATCGTATGGGACATTGGTGCAGGTAGTGGTTCTGTCGCTATCGAAGCTGCACAAATCGCTCGCAACGGCAAAGCATATGCTATCGAAATGGATGCCGAAGACTATAACTTGCTAGTTGAGAATGCTCTGCAGTTTGGGGTGGCAAATCTCGTTCCTGTCTTGGGTGAAGCTCCCAAGGCCTGGGAGTCATTGCCTGACCCAGAGGCCATCTTCGTGGGAGGTACAGGCAGAGCCGTGACCGAACTCGTATCGCACGCTTGGCCCCGTCTGCAGCCAGGCGGATGTCTAATAGCAAACATGATGAGCATGGATTACGTCGTCGCCTTGCAGCAGTTGTTCGTCGCCAAGATGGGAATTGAACCGATGCTTTGGATGGTTCAAATCTCGCGTGGCAACTATCAAATGGATAAATTGCGACTTGAATCGTGCAATCCAAGCTTCCTGCTCAAAGCAGTAAAGCCAAATTAAAAGAGTGGACGACCGCTCCGCGGTCGGTAATCAATAGATTCGACGATCGCGGAGCGATCGGCCACAATTGGCCTTAATGCGCCACGATTAGGAGTAATGAAATGACGGAACACAAAGATCGTTTGGATGTGATCGTCGTTGGAGCCCATCCTGATGACGTCGAGATAGCGTGCGGTGGAACGATTGCGATGTTGGTCGAACAAGGCTATCGCGTT
>JAYVBW010000301.1:0-2641 GCA_043750255.1 Pirellula sp. | reverse complement strand
TGTGCCACAACTCATAACGGAACACCTCGATTTGTTCGCAACGGTCCGCAATTTGGACCGTTACTATTTGCACATGCCTGTATGCATTGCGCTGACCCAGTGTGCATGATTGGATGTCCAACTGGCGCTATTGCAAGAGACCAGGATTCGGGCGTCATCTCCATCGACTCTCAAACCTGTATCGGCTGTAAAGTCTGTTCGGAAAGTTGCCCCTACGACAACATCATCATGATTCAAGTACGCGACCAAAAAGGGCGTGCGGCAGTTGACCGAGAGACGCAATTGCCCATCCTGCAAGCATCCAAATGCGATTTGTGCCATGAATTGAAAACTGGTCCAGCCTGTCAAAACGCTTGCCCGCACCAAGCACTCTTTCGAATCGATACGAGTGAAACGAGTTCCTTGGAACGTTGGCTCGATAAGAGGGCTTGCTGATGGCTTTCCATATACAGTCACAGAGCAATTCCATCACGGAGCCATTGAATTCCATAGCATCGATTTACACTCGCTATGTTCGCCGCCTAATACCGAGCGCAATGGTGATTGTTGCGTGGTTCATTTTACGGACCCTGCGAAACAGATCGGCGGCGAGTTTACAAAACGAGGCATTTTTGACTGGCTATTCGTTAGCGGCCATTTGCGTCCTATTACTTTTGTTAGGACTCAGAAAGCGGATTATTTCGCTCCAGATAGGACGAATGGCGATCTGGCAACAAACGCACCACTATCTTGGTTTGCTCAGCGTCGGTGCGTACGCACTCCATGCGGGGCTGTTCACCACAGGCGCTTTGGAGTCGTTACTGGCAATCAGTTTCTGGTCGATTGCATTGAGTGGTTTGGTGGGCTGGTATGTGAATCGAACATCGCCTCGTTTGTTGCGAGCGGCAGGCCCACAAATCTTGCGGCAAGACATCCCAGAACGATTCCGGATTATTGCAAAGCAAGCTCACGAATTGGCTCTGGCGTCGGCAGGTAAATCAGATACCGCTGCCCTAGCCGACCATTATCGAGGTCCTTTGAGTTCTTTTTTCGCAACGCGGCGCGGTCTGATTTTTCGAATAAGTCCAACCGGCGTCACTCGACGCCGATTGCTCTCTGGACTCGAAAACATCGACCGCTACCTCAGTGAAGAAGGACGCATTCAACGGCGTGAGATGAGTGTTCTTGTCCAGTCGAAAGACGACCTCGATTTCCAGTCGGCCATTCAGAATCGTGTGCGATTGTGGGTCGCTGCTCATACTTGGTTGCTCGGTAGCTTTCTCATCCTGACAATCGCCCATGTCATAGCAGCTCATCAATTCACGAGCAGTTGGTAGAGAGCTGAAATGAACAATTACCGATTGCCTCGCCAACCCTACAAATGCGGGAATTCACCAACCGGCGATCCATGCCCACTCGGGCCATTCCATGGGCGTTGCTCCCAGAGCCACTCCGATCCGGCTGTGAAGCACTGTAGACCACTTCGGACACTCGATTGGTGGAACCGCTCGATTCAAGCGTCCGCAACTCTGTTAGCGTTGATCGTTGTCTGTCTCGCTTGGAGTAACCGTGCAGGGCAACGATCTATTGCTCCTGGTCCGCTTTCGCTATCGCATGCTCAACTACTCGTTGCAGCCCAATCGGGCAGCAACGGTGCAAATGGAATAGATCCTGTTAACCGTTGTGCATCATGTCACCCCAGCAACGACATGGGATTAGCCAAGCCAAAGCAATCCGATCTTTGCTTGAAATGCCATTTTCAAGAGATGCCAGATGCCGTGCACGGCTCGCCGCATGATCTGCAAGGCAAATCGCTTGACGAACTAGTCGCCAATCGTATTCCCTCCAATCCAAAGTCCGTTCTAGCTAAACTGGTCAGTCGATCGCCAATCGCGTGGGCAGAAAAGTCATCGGAATGCAGCCAGTGCCATCGCGAGCATCAAGGAGGGTCGCAGGATCTGAAAGAAATGACCTCTGTACGATGCCAAGCGTGCCACCGAGACCAATTTCATTCGTTCTCAACCGATCATCCAGAATTCAAGAATTATCCCTACGATAGAATGAAAAATATTGAATTCAATCACGTTAAGCATCGCGATTTGCATTTTTCAAAAAAGGAGGCTAACTTCGATTGTAAAGCGTGCCACGTTCAGGCCGATCAATTGGGCGCCGTTGGCCAAGTCTTTCGCAGCGTTTCCTTTGAGCAGGCTTGCGCGTCCTGCCACACGGAGTCCATCAAGTCAGCGATTCAAGATGGCTTGATTGTGCTCCAAATCCCAAGTATCAATCGCAGGGATTTAATGCGTGCTGGAGGCGATATCGGCACTTGGCCTGTTCAAGCTAGTCAGCTTACTGACGGTGTCATCCCGCCCATCATGCGAATGCTGATCCAGTCCGAACCAGGCGGGTTGGCTCTATTGAATGATCTGCCCGCCACGGGCCGACTAGTGGAGATAGACATGAATGACGAACAGGGCCGATCCACCTTGATGAAACTGTCGGTCATGACGAAACAGTTGATGCAAAAGTTGGTCAATGAGGGGCAACCCGGCTTTCGTTCTTCTGTTGAAAACTTAATTTCCACGTCGGGGATATCGTTGCGCTCCGATTCTAGTGTGGGACCGAATCTATGGCTTGATCGTTTTGCCAATGGCATTCCACC
>JAYVBW010000300.1:0-9114 GCA_043750255.1 Pirellula sp. | reverse complement strand
TAGATTTCGTAACCCAATCCTACCGATTTAACGCGACCACTTTTATATCAAAAATTCCTCCCAAACCCCCTAAATCAACACCGTTTCGTCAGGCCAGCCAGCGGGAGGGTGACTTCATTAACCATGGCCACTGAACCAGGCTTACTCCGATTATAAGTATGAAATCTTTCGACCCTGATTTTTCGCAAATCTCAAACGAACACCTGGCTAAAATCGATTCGCTTTGCAGCGAATACGAATCTAAGCGAACGCAGGGTGTCGACGTCACTATCGAAGCATTCTTGTTAGTGTCCGCACTTGAAATCCGATCGCCGCTCACATTCGAATTGATTCAGATAGAGATGGAGATCCTGGATGCATGGGATCAATTGAGATCCCCGGATGCGATGATTGAACGATTCCCGGAACAGGAACAGCTCATCCGAGAGCAGTGGGAACTGCTCAAGACACGAACGGGACCGAGGCTGGCCATCCTTTCGAATCGAGAAACGCGTGCCGACGCTGTCTTGAACGGCAGCACGCATGACAATGGTCGCACAGTGCAGACAACGGAGGAGTCCGATTACGAGCTCCCGAAACTTGACGATCCATCCCCTCGCTTCCGGATTGTTAAAAACTTGGCCCAAGGTGGTATCGGCACCGTTTTCGTCGCTTTCGATCGTGATCTGCAACGACGGGTGGCCATCAAGGAGCTAAAAAGAAAGTTTGCGCAGGATCCAGCTATTGTGCAACGTTTTGAGGCGGAGGCAACCGTTACTGGCAACCTCGAACATCCGAACATTGTGCCGATCTATGCTACTGGAAGCCGATCGGATGGCCGCCCTTATTATGCGATGCGGTTGATCCAAGGGCAGTCCATGCAGGCGTCGATATCCGAACTTCATGGCAAGAACGACCTGGATTTGGATTTCCGCAAGCATGCAGCAGCTCGCGATCTCATGCTTCGGTTTGTCACGGTGTGTAGGGCTGTGGGATTCGCACACAGCCGAGGTGTTTTGCATCGGGACCTGAAACCCAGCAATATCATGGTAGGGGACTTCGGTGAAACGCTTGTGGTGGATTGGGGGTTAGCTCAAAGACTTAGCAAAATCGATCAAGCGCTGCCGCAGTCAAGTCAGCAAGAACAGATCAAGCAGTTCGAGTCGGACAAGACAATGCACGGTACCATTGTTGGAACTCCTGGGTACATGAGCCCAGAACAAGCGATGGGCAGTAACGAAGAGATCACTATCGCGAGTGATATCTACTCGCTTGGTGCTACACTGTTTCACATTCTGACGAACATCATTCCCTACCGCCACACAGGCTCTTCGTCGCCGCAAGTCAATCGCGACGAATACATAAACGCTTCCAATTCGCTTGGCGATACCGATGTGTGCATCGAGAGCAGCATGAAACTTGGAAACCGGTACGCGTTAAGTCTGTTTGGTCGTTTCCCTGCCGCTCTGGATGCCATCTGCCAAAAAGCCATGCAGTTTAATGCGGCCGCTAGGTATCCTAGTGCCGCATTGCTGGCCAAGGATTTAGAAGCTTGGTTGCTCGATGAGCCGGTTTCCGTACTTCCGGAGACCCGTTTTCAGAAGGTCCAGCGCTGTGCAAAGGCCCACCCTGGCTTCGTAGCGGGAGGGCTAGCAAGCCTCCTCATCACGTTGCTTGCCATGGGAGTCACGTTAAGCATTTTGTCTGTGAAGAACGAATCGCTACGACTTTCCAATCTGCGTGAACAAGCGTCTGCACAGGAGTCATCCAAGAATGCAGAGATCGCAAAAAAGAATGGCGACGAAGCGGTTCGCCAGCGTCAGCGAGTGATCGGCATCCTGAATACGTTCTTGGTCGATGTCGAACGCGGATTGTCCAATGTGCCCGGGAGTGCGGCCGTCCAGCGAAACGTGCTCACGACAGTTCTCAACAAATTGGGTGAAATTTCGGTTGACTTTGCTGACGACCAAGTGAACTTGAGCAACGCGATGGCGCTAGTCGATCTGGGTGATCTTTTCTCGCGCGTCGGAACCAAGGATATCAAACTCGATTTAGCACGTTCTAGTAAGTTGACACTTTCGCCGCTTGAGGCGGCAGGTGAAATGTATGCGGAAGCGATGAAAATCGCAGTGCGTACGACACCTGAGGAGGGCAAGGAGCCGCGCCGCATGATTGCGATGATTAAGCAAAAACAGGCCGAAGTCCTTCGCCAAACAGCTCGCACTCCTGAGGCGTTAGAATTCCTAGATGAGTCTTTGGCGATGCGGAGGATTCTGTTTGCGGAATCCCCTCAATCCGTCGAGGCAGCGATGGATGTTGTGTTTGCCGTCGACTATCTAGGCACAATCTACCTTCAAGATGGAGACTTTTCACGTGCTCGCGATGCCTTTGTTGAGACAGAATCGATCCTCACGCGACTGTCAATTGAGTTTCCAAACGATTTAGAGATCAAACGTCGACTTGGCGTCTCCCTATCGAGGATCGCCGATATCGCTGTTCACGATGGAGACCTTGATTTAGCAGCGAAGCTTTACGATCAAGACTTAGCGATAACAACCGAATTGTACCTCAGCCGACCCAACAATTTGACGACCAAGCGTGACTTTTGCATTTCGTTGGATCGAATTGGAAACATGTCCGCTCAACGGGGCCTCTTGGAAAAGGCCATGGATTCTTATCTTGAATCCCGTCGATTGCGAGAAGAATTGCACGCCGCCGAACCGACGGATCGAAAGACAGCCCAGGAGCTGTTTGTTTCGTACATGAAAGGAGGCGACACTCGGATGCTATTGAAAGAGGTAGCCAATGCACAAGCTGATTATCAAAGAGCTTTGTCGCTTGCCGACGAACTAGCTCGATCTGATCCGCTAAACGCGACCGCAAGACGCTTCCAATCACTGTCAGCAGAAGTTCTTGCCGACGTTGCGATTGCTCAAATGCAGTTTGACGACGCGCTCCAATACGCCCAAAAATCTTTGGCGATCAGCTTGGACCTGGTGGCGAAAGACCCGACGGACGGCCAAATGCAACGTGATCTCTACATTTGCTATGTCAAAGTTGCGAAGGTTTATATGGAGATGAAGGATTTTCAAGAATGCCAGAATCAGCTGGATCTAGCTCTTCGTGTCGTCCAACCGATTTACGAACGACAACCAGAATTGCTGCAATCGATAGGAGACTATAGTTTTGTTTTACTGAAGCGGGCCGAAGCATATCAACGATCCAGCAACGCGCTGTCAGCAGTAAAGGAGTTGGAAACCGTCATTCCGCTCCTCGAGTCAATGGTTGAAGCCAACCGTCAAGACGCAAAATCGAGACGCCGCCTCGCCAATGCGACGACAATGCTCGGACGCGCTCTTCTGGAGGACGGCCAGCCGGCCAATGCTCGCTTGGCATTTGAGCGATCTCGGAAATTGACTACAGCCATGATCGATGATGGGATGCGCGTGGAACAAATGCAATTAGACTTAACCGAGATTGATGAGCTCCTTTCGGCGAAGGTGGAAAAGCCATAATTTTAATTCAGCCGACAAGAGTCGAAGCAGTAAGCACCTGTATGTAAGTTTTCGAACTAAATGAATGAATGGACATGGATGGACAAGATGTACAGGATGATTTCAATTCGTTGAAAGATTTACTTGCGTCCTGTGGGTCGTACTCGAGTTTCTGATTGCCGAATTGGATCAGTAGTCGATTCCAGTTGCCTTCGATGATTTTCTTAATGGTTTTTCCCAACAGCAAGTCGGATCAACGATCATCCTGTAGTTTGCCAATTGATTCACATACGGGTGCTTAGGCGAGCGGCAGGTCTAAAACTACCTGCCAGACCGAGTTTGCGGAGTGATGAGTATATCATAATCGGGTAGTGTCGTTGATCGTTGAAGTGGGTTATTGACATAGACCATTTCTTGCTTTGGTACCGTCACTCCCGTTGGGTATTCGCCTTCAAGAAGTAAGACCCGTGGGTGCTTTTGCTTCCAGGTCATTCGCATGGCACACGCTTTGACTACCTCCCAACTGGTCAGCAATACACCTTTCCATTTCTGTTGAAGCGACGACCAGCATCTCTCGATTGGATTGTATTTACTATGGTACGGGGGATAGTATACCAGCCGTACTTCAAGTCCTGACCAATTAGAAAACTCCACCATGCGTTTCAAGAACTGTGTTCGACGCCCCGAGTTCTTTGGACCGTTGTCGAGATAGATGTGGAGTCGTCGAACGCTTGAAAACTGCGAACGAACGAGTTCCCACCACCTCTTGAGGCTGTCTCCCCAGAAGTCACTCGATTCAGCGTTTCCAAACAGCAGCATTAGCGCGCCGGTAGCCTCAAGGAGAAGGCGACTCGTGGCTGCTGCGTCATCGATCAACGAGCGTTTGAGTTAATATGGAAACGTTCTCTCAATTCTTCAAATTGGGAGAGACAGAAAATCTCTGCTAAGATGTCTGTCTGGGGTTCGTGGTCAGAGCGTATCGAATCAGACCACTAGTT
Organism: Pirellula sp.; assembly: GCA_043750255.1. Lineage (GTDB taxonomy): Bacteria > Planctomycetota > Planctomycetia > Pirellulales > Pirellulaceae > JBKCUI01. The sequence continues at coordinate 4,643 of JAYVBW010000300.1, read as the reverse complement.
CCCGTCATCAATTCAGGAGGAAATCGGGTAGCTTCGACATCAGTATTATTCTGAAGGCGGAAGAGTAAGTTCGGCATACGACGATTGGCTTTTTTGAGTAGTGCTATGTTTCGCCGGTGATTCTTGAGAATGGTTCCCCTGCCACTCAATCTAAGAATTCCCCTGTTAACCAAAGTGACAACTAGCATTGCAATAATGAAAGACCAAATAACGGCAAGAAGCAACAAGGCTCCTCCCGCTCCTAATTCCTCTAAACCATTCGAGATTGGGACCGACCAATGTGACTGACACCAGCGATGACAAAGGAAAAATCCAATCCAAGACGAAATGATTGTCGAAATGAAAATTGACTGCCAACAGTACCGTGACGTGACATGAAGCCGACAGAGGGAGATGACCAAACTCGGAAAGTAAGCTCCGGCCAAGCAACAAGTGAAAATCAGTCTCTCGAACACGAATCCAGGCTTGAATCCAGAAAGAGTTGGGAGCAACCCATATGATGCGAAGAGTACAGCGATACAAGCTGTTAATTGAAGCATCGAGGAAATGGAAAATTTAATTGCCATGCTTAAGTTCCTATAGGTTTCTTTGATCGGATGCGCCCATATGTATTACCGAAATTTTGTTCATCGTCCCCTCAGTCTTCGCTTGCCTACGACCGATTCCTTCCGACGCGATTCTACGATTTCCGCAAGGTTGTGCGGTTAGCGCTGCTAGCTTCCCAAATTCGGCAGGATGCATGGCCTAGCTCAACAACTGTGGAAAGCGTCGTACTCCAGCAGGATCGGCCTAGCAGCAACCAGCGTCTACCGTAGCAATTGCTAATCCCATCCGTTGTGCAAGCGTCTGATTCCTGCTGACCAGCTGCTTCTATCCTCGAAGCCGTTGAGTCGATCGATCCTATGGTTCCGTCTTGCTGGTGTCTTGGTCGCAAAATGAGTATCATATTTTCCTTGCAGACAAAAGGTTGCAAAGCTTGGCTTGGTTTATCGCTTAGATTGAGACGGACGTGCCACAATTTAGTACCAATAGGGATTGTCCTACTTGTCGGCAAAGGAGAGAGCACTACCAAGCCATTGGACTCGTGGTGTTTTGCTTTACAATTGTTTCTTTTGGGATTTTAGCGCCCATTACCTTACCGCTGACAATCTTTTTCACGATATCTTCCATCCGCTGTTGCAAGAATAGCCGATCGATCAAGTAATACTGGTTGTCGAGGGTGCCAACGTCCTATTCCCCCCGACACGCTTCTACGATTTCCACAAGGATGTACGGTTAGCTAATTCCCGAATTCGGCAGGATGAACCGCTAGCTCAACAACTGTGGACATGTCGTACTCGTGCAGGGGCGGTCTAGCCAGCAACTTGTGGACATAGGATCGGTCGATTGCTCCAAGCCAGCTACATCGGTTAGACTGAAGTGGCTGGCGGCGGGAAAGGGGGTTAGAGTGGAGCGAGCATCACGACTCCCCGAAGCTTTTTCGGATGTGCGGGTATTCAGAATGCAACCTTTTGGTAAAACCGATTTTGCCAGGATTTGGCACTCATGACATGGTCAAAAGTCCTTTCGAAAATTGCACTGCTCGGAGTCGTAGGTTTCTTAATTCCCTTAGCCATGCTTTTACCAGTCCATTATGCACAGGATGACCTTCGGTCCGGTTCTGAAAGTCGAAACCTAAATGCCATTTTGCTACAGCCTGCAATTGGATGTTGCGTCCTTTTCACGTTATCGGCAATCGCTTCATCTGTGTCAAAAAACGGTGCGACATTTGTCCAATCCCTCTTTCTAATTGGAACGACCTATATTCTGGTTCATCTAAACTTCATACCGCTGCATCAACATAAGGGCGACGAGCTACCTTCTGGGGGAACAGAATCAATTCCCATCGTCGCGGTAGCATCGGTATTTACTGCATTACTGATCTTCGCTTACGCACGAAAAAGCAAGACTGTCATCATGGATGTTGGCCTCGACCATCAGAATGAAACATAATCCATGGATTTAATACCTTCTCAAACTGGCACTTCCCAAAGTGGACATAGGCTCCTGCCGATTCGACTACGCCAACAGAATCGAATAGATTGAAACGGTAAGCGGCGGGGTTGCGGAGTGGGTTTGAGTGAGCATTGCGATTCCGCCACGATGCTGTTGAAATAGTTTGCCATTCGTTCGTCATTTACAGACAAATACTGTCATCGAATCGGAGTTGCCTGTTGGTCCTACTAAAACGCAACACGTTTGCGACAGGTTTCCTAACCGCCGCCGCGTTGTGGTTGGCTTGGTGGATGATTGTTAACCTTCGCTTTCAGGGTGGCCACATCGAAGACTCTCCGTCGGGAAAATACAGCTTGATGGTTTTCGCACCAATAAATGAAACGACTGCAGGAACTTATACCGTGACTTTGACGGATAAACCAACTGGCAGCACGCTTCGATCAGCGACGGTCAAACTTAATTCCCGAGAGAAAACCCAATCGTTAAGAGGCCGCCTTGTGTCAATGAATTGGGACCCGACAGAATCTTTTTCAGACATCATCATCGATGGAGATTTTCTCATTCGTATGTCAGTGCCAGCGTCCGGGCCGTAGTTTAGATCAAGGACGAAATCGGGTAAGGATATACACGAATAAGCGGTAGAGGCAAATCCGTTTAGCCCATCCACTGGTGGACGTAGCCGTAGCCAGATGGCAGCCGCTTCCACAAGTTAGTTCGTAACACTGTGGACGTTGGCGTTGGTTGCTTGATCGGCGACTGCCACATCGGATAGACTGAAACGGTTGGTGACGGGGAAGCGTCTGGGCCAAGGATATTTTCCGTCGTCCGGCTTCAATTGGCTGTTGTTCGAATTGCATAGAATCGCTAAATGAGAAATCAATGTATATCCTGATGGCACCCCGTAGAATGCGGCAGAACAAAACATTCCATTCCAGTAGTGGTCCATGGCATTCCTAAAATCAATGTTTACCTGCCGCGACCGAATAAACGTCGTCTTTTTGTTAGTGAGGAAAAATGTTACGCAATCGTAAGACTGCCAGCTTGCTTTCCTCCATGCTAGCCCAACTTCCCCAACAACTCCCGACGGAACAATGAAAACATTGGGTTTTGGCTTTTTCGTTTCCACTACATTTTGCCCATGCGAATTCGAGTGGGCAATCTGAGGCCGAGCTTGTCTATCAGAATGCGTTGATGTTCAGTTGGTCTTGCGACGCACCGATTGCGTATTTCGTGCCCGCTGTCGGTCGGAAGAACTACGTCTACCATTCGGATCTCAGACAGCTCCGATATGACCCGCCGTGGCTCGTCACCCAAGCCCGCTCGTTTGCATTGTTGCCCCAGCGTCTTCCAAAGTACGAACGACAAGAAACACACGAATATGTGCGCTCGAACGCGGTCTTCTTTTTGGTGCCAGACTGGACGAATGCTCAAGTCAGACTTTTGGATTCGGAACGCATCCTCGGCTTCCGTCAGTTGGATATCCATCATCTCGACAATGCCCTTAACAGTTGTCACGTCCGCCGTATTGCCTGCAAAAACCTCGTATCCCAAAGGCATTCCACATCGCGTAACAACCAATGCAATGCAAACTTGTTTGCAGTCCCCACGTTGGTCGCGTGAGTATCCTCGCTTAGCCAACGGGTTGGCCAGACACTGTCCCTCGAAGAACGTGCTTGTCACGTCGTAAAGCAGCAAGTCATACTCAATATCGAAGAGCTCACCCATGCGGTTCTTGAGATGGATTTCCAATGCCTCTTTATGTGGAAGAAGCTCGTCCAGCGCCCGGTACAAACGATTGTCATCGACACGATCTGCAGGAACGCCAAGCAAATCAGGAAGAGCGGTCTTGGGATACCATTGCTCGGAAATGTAAAGCTCGCTGGAAGGATCTAAAAGTCTCGCAATGACGAGAATCATTGCCGTAATCGACCACTGAATATGCTCTTTGCCCTTAGGAAGCTGCTTGTTTAGGAACTCATCGAGTTTGAGTTTTTCGATAAGTTGGAGTGCAAGCCAAGGACCACCGAACGAGCGGCTGTTTTCAACACGTACCGCGTTGGTGTCAACGCGAACCCAACGAGGCTCGACAGGCGTGTCCTCGAACTCGAAAAGTGATTGCTGTGTAATGCTTGCAGAAGCCTTGCTGGAAACGGAATCGTCTTCAATACCTTGGGCCGCTTGTAACACTCCCAGACGCCCGGCTTGGTCCAATGAGGTGGTGCCGGTTTTCCGGGCGCGCTCAGGGCTTAGAATGAACGGTCAAGTAGACCTTCAGGATGAGCGCAAAGAGCAAGAAGCAGGTGTCGAATGCACGACGGCAGTACACCGATGATTTTAAGCGAGAAGCGGTACAGATGCTTTTGGACGGGCATTCTGCTTCGTCGGTTGTGGAACGCTTGGGCCTGTCCGGCACCAACTTGCTCAGCAGATGGAAACGTGAACAACTAGAGCAAAGCGGTCCAGTCGCGTCCGCATTGGACGCTCGAGTTCTTCAGTTGGAAGCGGAGCTTTGGCGTGTTGAGCGTGAACGAGATATTTTAAAAAAAGCTTTGGCCATTTTCAGCCGAAGCGAATGAGTGATGTGGCTGCTGCAGCTGATCAGATAAGTCTTGAAGGCGGTTTTCAAATCAGTGATGTATGTCAATGCC
>JAYVBW010000299.1:0-6668 GCA_043750255.1 Pirellula sp. | reverse complement strand
ATAGTGACGTGACCCTCCAACGAAACAGCCACGAGCTTTCCATTTCCTGCGATGAGTCGTTCGATCTGCCCATCGATTGGCATCGACCAAAGCTTCTGCGCTACCGCGTCTTGGCTTGGCAAACGAATAGCGATCAGCAGGCTCTTTGGCTCCTTGGAGTCCGATTGCGGTCCGGCAGCATAGAGAATTCCACCAGCGAGAATGAGATCACCGCGTCCGTCACCTGGAATATCCCACAGCTTGGCGCCGTCTGGTTTCCATGCGCAGATTTTGGCGACCCCCTTTTCCATTTCGGCCGAGTAGAGCACGTCCCCGAAAAGCACCGGTTCGTTAGGCGTGAACGCGGTCTTGACTCCGTTACCGAGTGAAAACTGGCGCGTCCCCTTGAGTCGCGTGTGAACGTAGAAATAGTCGTCGCTTGCTGCAACAAACGAACCACCTGTCCCTTTGCTACCTGCATTGAGTTCGAAGTAACGTTGCTTGCCGGTATGTCGGTCGAAAACAGCCGGGACTGATCTTCCACCTGGAACAATCAAAGTATCCTTGGTCGCAAGCAAAGCACCTTGCGGTCCGACGCCTGCGAACGACGGGGCGCTGTGCGGCTGCTTGATGTACTGGGATCCAGTTTCATCATTGAGCCAAGTCACTTCGCCGGTCTTTTTGTCGAGAGAATATATAAATGTGCCCATGAATGGCCAGATGCTTGACGCAAAGTAGACTTGGTCACCGTAGATGACGGGCCCGCCTCGAGCTGGCCAAGCGGAAATCAAACGACGGTTCCCGATTGCAAGGTGACGGAGCGGTGCACCGCGAAATCGCCAACGCAATGCACCTGTTACCGCATCGACCGAATAGAGACATCCGTCATCACTTGAGAAATAAACAGCTCCCTCGGCTGCCGCCAAAGGCAATCGCACTGGCCCATCGGCAAAATAGGTCCAGTTCACCATGCCTGATTTGAGATCGTACGATACTACCTTGTCGGAGTCGTTGAACCCCACAAACAACTGCTCCCCCAAAATAATCGGCTCTAAAACGCGATCGTACGTCATGACGTCAGCATTGAGTGGGTCTTCCCAAGTTTGCTTTCTGGGAGTCCCTTTTATCACATGCTCAATACGCAACGCTTTTCCCAGCGACTCCTCCGAAGAAGCACTTCTCATGGCATCGCCACGCCACATAGGCCAATCTGCGGCTATCAACGTACCATTCATCATGCCAAGTGCGAACACTATGCAATATTGAACTGAGCGGCAGAATTGTCTTTCGACGTTGAGGACAATCTGACCCATGTTTTCCTGTCACAAACTAAAACGAACTAGAAATTAGCGATCAAGCTGCAACCGAAAATGGTTCGGCGGAGGCAGCTCTTATTGTAGACAGTTCTCGTGGATCGCGGACATGCTTTGCGGAAAGTTAGCACCCTCTCCAACGTGGACTTTGCTTCCAACCTGTGAAATCCTCTCAGGAGGTGATGAACAAATTTGCACCTTATTTGAAATCCAACAAAATATTAACTGAAAGCACACACGCTCTAGCAATCCAATTCTAGAATGACAGTCCAAACCTGGGTGTTTTTGACCCCATATGGTTCGACATTTTCGGCTAAGTCTTAATTGGAAGGCTAATGATGCACATGAAACAACAGCTTTCTTGGTTCGCGATCGCACTTATCGTCAATGGCATTCTAAGAAGCTGAGAAAGAACTCATCGCCATCGCCGATATAGGGATCGATTGGAAGCAGGCAACCCAAGATCAATGATTGTCTCGTCGCGACCGCAAACTTGATCCTCGTCGGCGGAGAAAAGCGAGTCACCGCGTACAATCGGACAAATGGCGATCAAGCTTGGCAGGCGGAAGTTGACGGGACTGCGAGCGGAATCGTGGTGGCGCAGAATCATCTTCTCGTGAGCACAACGACCGGTAAGATCTATGTGTTCCCGTCAGCCGATGCTGCACCGACAAACGTCCCTAGTAGTGTCGCGTCAACATCCAAAACGGCACCGGTTCAAAGCCCGTTTCCCGCCGATGAGTTTACCGAACGGTATGCAGCCGCTGCCGAAGAAATTTTACAGCAATTAGGACGCCGGAGCGGGTTCTGCCTCGTTGTCGATAATAATCTCGGACGGTTTGCGTACGAAATTGCAAAACGTAGCGATTTAAAAGTCTATGCTGTCGATGGCGATCCTTCGAAAGTGAACGATTCGCGTAAGCTACTTTCCAAGACCGGTCTCTATGGAAACCGCATTGTGGTCTCATCAGTATGGCAATCCGGCTAATACCGCGATTGGCGAGGATACCCGAGTGAAAGGTGATCTCAGCGTACTTTGGTACGGCGATCCCGGGCCTGGCGACATGGTCAATCGACACGATGGAGCTGTCGGACCACTATCCACCAACGGTCGTCTATTTGTTCAAGGGGATTCCGAGATTCTTGCGTACGATGCATATAACGGAACCTTTTTGTGGAAGTACAGCAATCCCGCAGCGATCCGCACGGGAGTGTTTCAAAATCAGAATCCAGCCAATCTAGCAGCTAATGAAGACCGCCTGTTTCACTTCGTCAAGGATGAGTGCTTCGAGCTGGACGCGGCCTCCGGTCGCGTGCTTCGTACACATCGGCTTCCTCCCAATCAAGATGAGGGGCAACACGAATGGGGCTACGTTGCGACTCAAAATGGATTGCTTTTTGGAGCAGCCACCATTCGCAAAGAAATCGAGCTCAAGCAGAGGCGACGCGGTAAGCAAACCGAAGATGCGACTGATATCCTGTTTGCAATCGATCTTGGTACCGGACGGCTTAAGTGGACTTATCAAGGGCACAGCATATCGCATCATACGATTGCAATAGGACCTGACAAAGTCTTCTTTATCGATAGCTCTATTACGAGCGAACAGCGAGATCAGCTTCTGCGAGCAGACAAATCGAATTTTGAAAATCTTGTTGGTGACGCGAGAGCGTTGGCAGAAGAACGAGCTCTACGCGCAGACATTCGGCGAACCATAGCACTTGATATCAATAGCGGGAAAAGTTTATGGGAGCAATCCGTTGACGTAACCGATTGCAGTGACATCGGAGCTGGGGGAGGGAAACTGACTCTTATGGTTTCGAACGGTACGTTGATACTTGGAGGAGCGAACGCAAACGGTCACTACTGGAAGCAGTTTGTTGCAGGAGAATTCACGAAACGTCGATTGGTGGCGTTGTCCGCGAACGAAGGCTACAAGAAATGGGCTCTCGACGCCAATTACAAGGGACGTCCGATCATTATTGGAGAGAAAGTCCTCGCAGAACCATGGGCTTTTGAAATACAAAGTGGTAAGCAAATTTCACGAACCCATCCCATCACAGGCAAAGAAGTTCCTTGGAGCCTGATGCGTACAGGACATCATTGCGGAATCTTGACCGGCTGCGACTCCGGAATGCTGCTGTTTCGATCGGGTGATACTGCGTTCTATGACCTCAATGAAGACGTCGGGATCAAGCACTTCGCTGGCCATCGGTTGGGGTGTTGGGTCAACGCGATCCCTGCAAACGGACTCGTAATGATTCCAGAAGCGAGCGCGGGCTGCGTCTGTCAATTCTCGATCGCTTCGACGATTGTAATGGAGCCAAGACCCATGGATCGACAATGGCTGATCCACGGAACTTCCGGGTCCCTTTTGCCTGTCACCAACATGTTGCTCAATTTGGGCGGGCCAGGAGACCGCAAGGACGCGCAAGGGAACTTATGGTTGTCGTATCCTCGTCGAGCTGCCTATCAGAAGACCTCGCTACCGACAACTTGGTCATCGATTTTAAGGAGAAGGCTGGCAAGGCACGATTGAATGCAATTGAAGTGACCAAGGTGGAATAGCGTCCGGTTTTTTCGCGGGGGAAACCGGGTGCTAACGCACTCCGGCTAATCTAAAATTAGCGTGCAACAAAAGATTTTGAAGAATCTCGAAATCGATTTCTGCACTCAGAAAAGGACGTCGCGCGGTGGTTCTCACGCCAGGAATCACGGTGGGGACCGCCGTACCACATCGGCCTTTGACTTTCTCGCTAATCGATGGTGCTTTTCCGTCCGTGTGTGCATTCCCCAACGTAATGACTCGTCTTGCTCGTAGCGTTTCCCAAGGGTTAGCGCCGTTAGGGCTTTCGCTAATTCGAATCCTAAATAAAACGCATGCGACTGGTCCACATTTCTTGACTCCGACAGGAGCATCAGTTCCTCCATCATGGCGAATGGGTCGGTACCACGGATGTGAATTCCCGCGCTGATGAGATGGATTTGCATTTCGTCGATCAGGATTCGATAATTGTTGTCTTTGATGTTGCTCGCGAGGAGTTCGATGGTCGCAGCCGAGTAGCTCGCACGCGACGGGTCTCGCAACATCACGAGCCGCTCTTCGAAATGCTTGGGAGGAATCTTGTGACGAACCGCATAGTTAACAAGCCGGCGAGCAAGGTCGCATTCCTTGACACTCGACTGTGCCCATGGAATGACCTGTGTGGTGAGCACGCTGCCGATCTGCAACTCCTCACAAAACCCGAGCAGCATAGTATTGAGGCCAGCCGAATCGCAATCGGTTAGCTCGGTCAAATTTCCAATACCCATCAACATCGACGCATCAGGAAACATAGCTCGCGTTTTCAAGTAGCGGCCAAGTGATGCCGCAAAGCCACAACCGATCGGTTCGAGAATGGGGTCCAGTCGAAACGGGATACCATGCTTATCCAGAAATTCCACTGTCTCTGACAGTCCAGGTTCAAAGTCCACGGTCTCGTCTGGCACAACAACGACTTCACACCCCCAATCTTGGGCCGCATGGCGATTGGATTTGTTGACAGAGAGCACCAACGTCGCACCTGCAGCGACGGCCGCAGTGGCTTCCCAGGTATCAAAGGTGTCGATCGATAGAAGGATTCCTTGATCTCGCAATGCCTTGACGGCGTCAGCCACCTTTGTCCATTGCATTCCCGGCTCACAACCCAAGTCGATTCGATCCGCACCATCGTTGACGAGTTGTTTAGCTTGTTCCACGAGTGCATCGATAGAAAGGCGCGACGCGTAGTTGATTTCCGCAATAATTTCAATCGAAAATTGACCGTAGTCATCTCCCTTGAATCGTTGGCGACCGAACATGATAGGCAAATCTCGAACGTCTTTTGGGCCACACTCGATCGGCTTGGTAATGACGGACCGGATCTCGTCGATTCCGGTTTGAAGGTACCCAGGCAGGATAATGCGCGTCGCTTGTTCCGGAATACGAATATGTCTAAGCAACCATTGAGGCGTCATAAGCGCTGCCACCGTGATAGGCAGCACGTCGATCGAGTATTCGAAGGCTTGTTTGTTCGCGATCGATGCTACAATCTCTCGCAGCGCAGGCTCGGCGAGCTTGCCTGTTACAAAGTGAATCGACTCGCGTTGATCGCCCGAATTCATGGGTGCCGTTTCTATAATGCTGCTAAATAACTTTTATGGCGTGAAGCCGGTTTACCACTTGACCGGTGTCCCGCAAATACTAGAACATTAACATAACGAGAAGCCCAATGAGCTCGTAGTCATGATGACTCGAATTCGTGGCCGGTGCTTCTCGTTTTTTTTTGCCCTGACTGCAACATCGATTATGATCGAAATCCTACTCGAGAGCTCTTGGTTTCTAGCAATCAACAAACCTTCCGGCGTTCTAACGCAAGCGGTGCCTGGTATCGAAAGTGTACAGACTCGGCTTGTAGAGCAATTGCACGCCAAGGATCCGAAAGCTCCTAAACCATTTATCGGGATCCCTCATCGACTGGATCGAGTGACATCTGGAGCCATGGTAGTCGCGAGGAATCAACGTGCCCTGCGCAGGCTAAGCGACCAGTTTGCCGCCCGAAAAGTAAACAAAATCTATCATGCGATGGTGCCCAGAATTTCCGATGCGGAAGAGGTATCGTGGAAGGATACCTTGCGCAAGGTGCCGAACGAGGCCCGCGCAGAGCTGGTATCGGCAAACGAAGCGGGAGCAAAAGAAGCCATTTTGCGTTTTCATGTCATTGGGCAACACTTACTAGAGGGCCACATGCCCGTTAGCATGGTCGAAATTGAACTTGAAACAGGTCGAATGCATCAAATCCGGCTTCAATTTGCCTCTCACGGACACCCGATTCTCGGCGACCTCATGTACGGCAGTGAACTCGAATGGCTAGGCAGCATCCCCGGCGAAAGAGAATCGCCAATTGCTTTGCATGCTAGAAAGATTGAGTTCCGCCATCCACAAAACGCCGAACTGGTTTCAGTTGTTGCACCCTACCCATCCGGCTGGCCTCCCCACAGGTAGTTTCGTATCGCTCCCCTGCTAAGGCGTCACGCTCGTCGGCCAATCGAGGTCGTTGTTTTCCGGTCGTCCCTCGATGTAGTACCAATTGTGAATCGGTTTGAGAATCGATTGGACTTGCCGAACCATCTCTTGGTCGAGTGGCTCTAGCACCCACTGAGCCAACTGGCTAATTTCTACACTTCGAGCACTTCCAACCAGACAGCTTGCGAAGCCCGAATGCTCGATCGAAAACTGTACGGCGAGCTTCTCGATCGTAGTACCCTTAGAGATACAATACTCCGCAGCCTGCTTGGCAACCGATCGGACGACTTCGGTCGCTTTGTGCCAAGGAGGCAATGGCAGACTGCTGAGCAAA
>JAYVBW010000298.1:0-1840 GCA_043750255.1 Pirellula sp. | reverse complement strand
AGCAAGATTCCTTACCTGAATCGGTTGTTCAAGAACAATGCGATCGGCCGTGAAACCAATACGCTGATGATGACCGTAACTCCGCGGATTATTATTCCTGAAGAAGAGGAAGAAGCGATCGGTGTCAGCCTAAGACCGTAAAAAGTCACCGGTTTAGAAATCGAAATTAGCTAAAACCCTCGGAGAAATCTCCGAGGGTTTTTCCGTTTGCCGTGCAGTTTCGTTGAACACTAAAATTGTGACGATCGCATTACACAAAATGAATTCGATTCTCTGCAGAGTCGCTCGATGTCCGTTGGGCTTTCAACGAATGCCAAACCGAGGCTCTCCACTTGATGGGATTTCAATTGCGACATCAAGAAAATACTGCGCTTGCTTTTGATGGAACTGAGTACCGCCGCCGCAAATGCGTCTTCTAGATCACTATTCAATAGCTCCTTCTCCAGTTTTTCCTCGGGCTCGTCTGAACCAAGCTGCAGAATTCCTGCCGATAAGTGCTTGAGGTCGGTACAAATGACGATGCTGCCTAGAGAATCCAGTTGCATGTCTGCATGAGCCGCAGCCCTTGCAACATTCATCCACGACTGTTGCGTCCAATCGCCCTCAACAAACGCGAGGGCAAGCGAGTGTTCAGCGGTTTGCGAAACGCCAAGAGGACGGATAAGTTCAGACGCTTGACGAAAGACGGAGTCAGGACTTCCGCCAAGGATCGTAGCGACAGAGCCATCGCAGGCAGGTACAACCGCGATTGCGAATTGAACTCCCATCAACCATCCAACTTCGTGACTCAGTTTTTCCTGCAAATGAAGGTGGTGTGCATTGTCATCCAACCAAGCCAAATTCCACCGATGTTGGGTCGAGGCATCCGCGAAAGTAGGGGACATTCCGTATTTATCGCTAGCGCTCGGCGAATCCGGAGTGCGGATGCAATAAATTGGCAGCACGACTTCTGCCTCGACCAAATCGCGTTGGATGTAGATAGGGTCCGCCGATTCGCTGGCCGCAATGTATCCATGTGAATCGTGTTGAGTCGGCTCGTGTTTGACCACCTTGATTTTGCCCAGCTCCTGGGACTGCAATTCCGCTGCAAGGCGATCTCGCCAGTCTTGGTTGTCCGAACCCAGTACAATCGTGATCATCTCCTGTCGCGTTCCGTGTTGTACCAAATACCGAACCACTGCACATGCGATAGTATTGGCCTCGGGCACACCGTCTTCGATGGCGATGGCGATGTGATCGTCATCAATGAGTGCCAATGCCAACGGTGGGAACTCAATCGGGTCGTCGAATGCCTTGGCAATCAAATCGGCAATCGGCTGATCGGTCGCTTCTCCTGAGACACGAAGCTCTGTCGCATGATCTGGCAACAGCAATCTCAGATTGCGCATTCCAATGCGGGGTTCATAGCACTTTAGATTTTTCATAGATCGAAACCCTTTGTTCGATAAAAATTGGCATGTCGAGCAATCATTTGATCGACTGAATGCTGCTTCTGTACATGGTCCCGAGCGTTGGTCGTTAACCTTTTTCGCCGTGACTCGTCTTTTAGTAATTGGTTGGTAAATCGAGTTAGATCGTCAACATTGCCAAGTGGATACAGCATGCCAGTGCGATCATGCTCGATCAACTCTCGATTTCCAGGAATATCCGTGGCTACCACTGCGACACCGGATTGCATGGCCTCCAGAATCACATTGGACTGACCTTCGTAAAGGCTACCATTCCATAGGATATCGCAATGGGGCAATAGTTCACGTGCGTCGGCGCGATGACCGAGAAAGAAAATTTGGGATGCACCGCGAATGTTGTCGCGAAACAGTTCTAGTCGTTCGCGGTCGGG
>JAYVBW010000297.1:0-5144 GCA_043750255.1 Pirellula sp. | reverse complement strand
AGCAATTCCACTTCGTAGTAGCCCTCATAGCCATATTGCTCAATTGTCTGGACGAGGGCAACCAATGGAACCTTGCCATCTCCTAGCAAACAACGGTTTTGCTCCCCAATCGGAGCTCTTTTCGTATCGCCTAATTGGACTAATCGAATAAACGGCACAATAGACGGAAGCCAATCCATTGCATTATCGTCTTGGGCCATGTGATAGCAATCAAACACGATTCCACAATTGCTGCTACCGATTCCAGAAATCACATCTAGAGTATCGGGAATGCTGGTCAAAAAGGTAAATTCATGAGCACAACCTACGTGCATCGGTTCTACGGCCAACTGAATTCCGACAGCCTGGGCGGCTTCCGCCAGGACTTTCAAGGCTTGCGATAGCAAACGTTTGGCATGATTACGCGTATGACCTGCGCGACTACCGGCCAAAACGACAAGACAGTCCGCTTCCAACTTTGCAGCCGCATCGATTGCATCCAGGGCGTCATGTATGGACTCTCGAAATGATCTACCATCACTTCCAGTGAAGCCGCCCGCCCAATTTAGGGAGGACACTTTCATCTGTTGATCCAACAGCAATTCTCGTCCTTTTGCCTCGCCACAATCGGAAAGCTTTGGCCTCCAGATGCCGATTGCTTGATAGCCATGTTCCTTGTATCGCAACACATCTTCTTCGAAGCTCCACCGATAGGTAGAAAGCTCCGAGACAGCCATTCGCGACATCCATGTAGGTGGCATCAATTCTCCCGAGAGTGTGGGCAATTGAACACAATTGCAATCGACGAATAACCAAAAATCGACGGTGCGACTAGTATCTATGTCCTGCTCTGAATGTAAAGCAGGCGTCTGACGATTCCACCGACTTTTGGTCCCGCCAATTTTCGCAGCCCTGATGACCCTATTAGCTTGCCAAACCAAATCCAATTCACCAGTCGATAGGAACTCCCAAGTGCCTGCGATTCCGCCACAGCAAAACGTGCTATCTTTTTACGCAATGGAGATGCCTCGTTAATGTGCGAACACTCGTCAAATTCTAAATACCTCCTTATCCACCGAATTCTTCTAATCGCATTTTCAAAAATTGCAGAGGGGAAAAAAAACCCATTACAACAGGGAAAATGCCAAACTTACTTCCAATCGGCGACTGAAAAACGAACGCCATTATTAGCGGGAGCAATCAATCAACCAATTGGTACGGTAACTGCATTATGTTTATTTGGAATCGGAAGACTGACGTTGGGCGTGTGTGCAAGTGTTCAAGTTAATTCAACCGATACAATGGCACTGCGGTTTGCTCGAGGCTGGCTGGAGGAGGGAGAGGACCTTCAGTTGATCTTGAACTTGTCGCGGTGCCTTTTTTCGTAACCGTTCACGGTTACAAACCCTTCTTGTTCGCGTTTCAGGATACGGAACTTTATCATGTGCATCCTATTTCTTGGATGCAAAGTTGCTCAACCATAGAGCGGCTTGCGTCGTCCAGTCGGTGACTGGCATCCCGTCTACATGACGCATACCGTAGCCGTGGCCACCCGCAGCAAAAAGGTGGAGTTCACAGGAAATATTTGCTTTTTTTAATTCGGTCGCCAAGCACAGGCTGCTTAGAGGAGTTACAGGATCATCCCAAGCATGAACGATAAACGATTTCGGAGCATCCGCCGTCGGTTTAAGCTCCTCGAGCAAGGACTTACTTTCGTTCACGAGGTAAGCGGGATAGATCAACATCGAGAAGTCTGGCCTGCACGACGATTCGTCTGCTGCATCTCGTTTTTCGTATTTACGATCGTTGAACTGAAGCGACGCCCTGGCGGCCACTTCGCCCCCTGCGGAAAACCCTAGAATCCCAATCTTGGATGCATCTATGCCGAGTTCTTTGCTGCGCGTTCTTACTACACTGATTGCTCTTTGCGCGTCCTGCATCGCGGCAAGGCACTTAAAATCGGGATTGCGAGACGGCACACGATATTTCAATACTATGCCAGTAATGCCAATCGTATTGAGCCATTGGGCGATTTCGGTCCCTTCGAGATCATACGCCAACAATCGATGGGCACCACCTGGACAAATAATGATCGCAGCACCGGTATTGTTAGCAGGATCGGGTCGATAGACTGCGAGCTCGGGCTTGGAAACGTTGGTAACTAGGTAAATCGGCTTTTGAGCAACGAATTTTTTCCCGCCCTCAGTAAATTCGCCTTCGGTTGGTATTTCCGATCCTTCGCCTGGAGCCGTTCCTGGCCAAAGTGTGATAATTTCGGGTTCGCCTGCAAAGCCGAATGGGATGTCGCTAAAGAAAACGCTGCATGCAATGACAACTGCAAGAGTGAGGAATCGGTGGATCATAATATTGCCGAGGAAATGGAGTTTGGAGACGAAGTTTCGATGAAATCGTATAACGATTGTCAGACCTAAAGGCTAACCTGACTTGCCTCCGTTGTCGATTCCGTTGTCGATTCGGTTTCCAGACTGCGTCGGGAGCTTCGGGAGCTTCGCGGGCTGTTAGGACGTGCCGCCGAGGGGTATGATTATTCGGGTTAGTTTGCAACTGCTTCCGGCAGAATGCAACTTGGTCCTCACATGATACCCGCGGAGCTTTTTAACATGATACGATCCTTTCGGTTTCTGACGTTTCTAATGTTGGGTGCATTTTCCGGTTCGGCACCTAGTCTCTTGCAAGCCCAAGACACGAAATGGGTGTCTTTATTTGATGGCAAGACCATGGACGGATGGGAAAAAGTCGGCAAAGAAGAAAGCAAGTGGGAGGTTACGGATGGTGCGTTGGCTGGATCAGGTCCAGCATCAATGCTGGTGAGTACCAAAGGACCATACAAGAACTTCAAGTATCGCGCCGAGGTCAAGATTAATGACAAGGGAAACTCAGGGCTCTATTTTCGGTGCACGCGAAAGCCCGGTTTCTCTGATGGGTATGAGGCTCAAATCGACAGCACTCATACCGACCCGATTCGAACAGGCTCCTTGTATGGAATGTGTCATGTATATAAACGTGTCGTAGAGCCCGATACCTGGTTCACCTATGAACTTGAAGTTCGCGATGATGTCTGGCGAGGCAAAAACATGACGCGTATCAAGATAACCATCAACGGTGATGAATTGTACGAGTACCTTGATTTTGAAAAAACTTTCAAGGAAGGCCACTTTGCATTCCAACAACATGATCCAGGTAGCAAAGTATCGATTCGAAAAGTAGAAGTCATGGAGTTGCCGGAGGCAGCAAAAAAGTAGTGCAAATGTGCATTATTCTTCATTTGATCCCATAGTGGCTGGGGCACTCTGTGACCCGGCATCGTTGAACATGTTTCGATGTCGCGGAGCGACACTGATTCAAACCCATGTATTCCAGTTAAAAAATCATTCACAAGGTTAGATTATGAAATTCGGTATCATTTGTGCCGCGATTCTTTTCGCGGTGAGCATTGAGTCATCGGTACTTGCACAAGAAAAAGCCAAACCAGTACGGATGGGTTGCGGGATCATGACCTTCGACACAGTGCCGGGCTGGGGACTTCGCCCGGATGGCAAGTCAGCGTTGGGACCAACTCATGGAGCAGTCGTTGTCGATAAATCGGGGAACATTTACACAAGTGCAAACGCAGGAGTCTTCGTTTTCTCGCCCGAGGGGCAAGTGATCCATTCGTACTTAGGCAAAGAATACTCCAATATTCATGACATGAAGATTCGCGATGAGGCGGACGGTGAATTTATTTACGGAGCCCGAAACGCTAACGCAGAGGGAATCAAGTTCAACATCAAAAGCGGAGAGATCGTACTTAAACTTCCGTTCCCTAAGGAATCGGGTCTCAACCTCGACAAGTTCAATCCAACTGCAATCACGGTGGCTCCCAACGGCGATATCTTTCTCTCGGACGGCTATGCCAGCAACCATATCTTCAAATTCGACAAGACCGGCAAGTACATAATGCACTTCGGTACGAAAGGGAATGATCTTAAGCAATTCAATACTGCACACGGAATGACTCTTGATACGCGATATGAGCCGCCGCGGCTATTGATCTGCGACCGTAATCATCAGCCAAAGGGCCGCTTGTTGCACTACGATCTTAATGGAGAATATATCGATGAGATCGTTACAGGTCTGGGAATGCCCACTTCTGCGGCGGTTCAAGGGGACTATGTATCCGTTCCCGACTTGCATGGGAGAGTGGTCATACTGGACAAGAGCAACACTATCATGGCCGTTTTAGGCCACAACCCCGATAAGGCCAAAGGGGCCAATTATGGAATCCCACAAGATCAGTGGGTTGAGGGCGTTTTCAGTGGCACACATGGGTCTTATTGGGACAAGGACGGTAATCTATACGTACAAGACTGGAATGTCTCGGGGCGAATCATGAAACTGGTAAGGGTTAAATAGTTCGATGACAAGCACTTCAGAAGGCGAGCCTGGTACAGTACCGCCAGCTCCGCAACGTGGGGAACAAGTTGCGAGATTTGTTAGCAAGATCAAGAACTTGGAGCTGCAAATTGGTGAACATGTGTTGGCGGCACTTCAACACCCGGATACCGTTGCAGTTCTGACCACTGTGGTTGTTGGACTGGGCGGTGAACAGCATATCGTTTCGGCCGCATTAAGCCCTCATCGCATGTCCCAAGTAAACGAACTTCTGGAGGAAGCTCAAGAGGACAGGATTAACGACGAAGTCTGCTTTGGCTTTCACTGCCTTTTAAAACCAAAATAACATCCAACGAGGTTGCCACTGTGACTTGACCAACCACGCGATTCCCTTCTAAACTGTAGGGTTTTGCATTTCCGGGTCACTGACGTCGCATGGTTGCGATTCGACAGGAACGGAATTAACGGTTTCGAAAGTGAATTTTGTGGCAGCGACCTGTGTAATCGGACTTCAGTGGGGAGACGAAGCGAAAGGCAAACTTGTTGATTTGCTCGCACCTCGAAACGATATCGTCGTCCGCTACCAAGGGGGCGCGAACGCTGGCCATACCGTGGTTTGCGGGAGCGAGGTCTACAAACTTCACCATATACCCTCTGGAATCCTGTCCAGTCAAATCACCAACGTCATCGCACCCGGCGTCGTGATTGAGCCGAATATGTTGATTAAGGAAATCGAGGGACTGGAAGCTCGCGGGATCGAGCCACGAAAAAAT
>JAYVBW010000296.1:0-1814 GCA_043750255.1 Pirellula sp. | reverse complement strand
TGTATTATGTGCCAACGATGCATACGAGCCTGTAATGACATCAAGCAGAACGATGTGATAGCGCGCGATGGCAAAGGTTACGACACCCGCATCGCGTTCGACAATGATTTGCCAATGTTAGATAGTTCGTGTGTGTCCTGCGGCGAATGCGTTATTTCTTGCCCCACCGATGCATTGACGTTTCGACCAGAAGTCGTTGCCAAGCAAGTGGAAAAACTCCAAAAGCAGGCTCGGCGTGAATCTGCGAACAGTCAAGTATTGCATGTGGAAGAAATGCTCGACATCCCCATTTTCGCTGACATACCCTACAAATTTCTGCAATTCAACGGGGCCGCTTGTGTTCGCAAAATTTTGATGCCAGGCGAAACTCTTTGCAGGCGTGGAGAGTATGGTTCGACAGCCTACTTAATTCAACGCGGCAAATTCGAAATCCAGTTGAGTAAAGAAGCAACCTCGCGCATTGTTCCAAAAGACTCCGGGCAAGGCATCTTTGGGTTTTTGCGACGAACGCTAGGGGCATCCAACTCGACTCAAGCAGTACCGAGCCTTGCAACGGGTGCCGACACGAAATCCGAGATGGACGGGCCAAAACTCTTTCGTGGCGTCGAAGACGTAATCCTCGGTGAAATGGCTTGCTTGAATCGGTATCCAAGAACCGCAACGGTCGTAGCGGTCGAAGAGTCGGAAGTCATCGAAATAGGTAGCAATGTCCTATACATGCTTCAACGGAATGCCAGTAGTCGCAAGATCCTGAACGAGGCTTACCGAAGACATGCTTTAAACTCCGACCTGAAACGTCTTCCTATCTTTGCCTCCCTATCGGCTGAGGGGCGAGCCGAAGCAGCTCGAATCATTTCGGAAGACGTCGACCTAGTCAGTGTTGAACCTGGTCGGCCAATCTTTAAGCAGGGCGAGTCCAGCGATGACTTTTTTTTGGTCCGGCTCGGATACGTGAAAGTAAGTCGCAAGCAAGGAACACGCGAGCATGTGGTCAATTATGTTGGTCCCGGAAATCTAGATTCGGCCGCAGGATCTTTTGGTGAGATAGCTGCCCTTTCTTCGATATACAACGAAGAATTGAAGTCGGACATGGATCGACTCAACTATCGAGCTGGCGTTCGAACATCCACCTGCAGCGCTTTGGATCACGTTGAGTTGGTACGAATCAAGAGTTCGCAACTCAAACGGATTGCAGACTTAAATCCTGACTTCAAGAAACGATTGGTGGACCGAGCTCGATTCTTGCTCTCAAAGGATTTCGAACGAGAAAGCGAACTCAGTACGGGCAACGCGAATTTCGTCGGCCAGGGGCTTTACAACGCGCAAAGCCTGCTTGTTTTGGATCTGGAGTCGTGTACGCGATGCGATGAATGCACTAAAGCATGCGCAGACTCACACGGCGGCGAGTCGCGATTGGTACGTGAAGGATTGCGATTCGAAAATTTCTTAGTCGCAACGAGTTGCCGATCCTGTACCGATCCATATTGCTTGGTAGGCTGCCCAGTGAATTCGATCTTCCGCGAAGGCTCCAAAGAGATTGTTATCGAGGATCACTGCATCGGCTGTGGACTCTGCGCAAGCAATTGTCCGTATGGCAATATTACCATGTATGGTAAAGAAGATGGATTTCGAGTTGTGGGAGAAATCAAGATCCCGATTATTCGTCAAAAGGCGACTACATGTGATCAGTGCAAGAGTATCGGCGGCACTCCCAGGTGCGTTTATTCCTGCCCACACGACGCAGCCTTTCGCATGTCCGGTGAGCAGCTCAAGGAGTCGGTACAAACAAAAGGAAAGCCATGAAGCACATTAGC
>JAYVBW010000295.1:0-4252 GCA_043750255.1 Pirellula sp. | reverse complement strand
GTAACTTGCCCCTCTTGCATCGCTTCTAACAAGGAAGATTGGGTTCTGGCGGGCGCTCGATTCAATTCGTCAGCGAGCAACAATTGGCAGAACACAGGTCCTTTTCGCAAAACAAAATTGCTTGTGTTGCGATCTAGCACTTGTATGCCCGTGACATCGGATGGCAGCAGATCCGGCGTGAATTGGATCCGTTCGAATCGGATACCCAGTATCGTGGCAAAAGTTCGACAAAGTGTCGTCTTGGCTGTTCCCGGTACCCCCTCGAGAAGCACATGACCACCTGCTATTAGGGCAACCAAGAGTTGGTCTGTTACGTCGTCGAGACCAACTACAATTTGCTGCATTAACTCCTGTGTTCGACTTCGAAGTTCGTTAACTCGTACGGCAATCGGACTGGCTGTGGGCACGAATCAGTTTTCTGGTTGGAATGATGAGTTTTTGTGTTACTGAGCCGCTGGGCGGAAGGCCGCTCTCTTTCGTTGGAAAGTAGCAGGCACACTCCGTGTGCCGTCCGCCAATACCATCGATTTCAAGGCTACGGCACTTGGAAAGTGCCTGCTACTTTACAAAGTGAGTGCCATTGGGCGCTAGACCCTGGTTGTCTTTGCGACCATAACCGCAGGCTAACGCCTTTCGGCCTATTCTACGTTGCTCCACCAACTTTTGGGGGACGAAGTGCTTCTCGCAGTTCATGAATTGTTTTACCAAGTCTGAGAAACTCTCTTTCTGAGACCTTCGGCACAAGATTGCTAATCTCGAATGAGCGGACATACTCGAGTTTTTCACGGAACGCCTTGTCATTTGGGATCGCTCCGGAATGGCGAAAACTGGTGGCTTGGTTTTTCCATTCCTTTTCGCCGCTAGTCCCAGAACATTCTTTGCAAAACTCGCGTGCTAAAATAAAGGCAGCAGGCCCGTACTGCAAACTGCGTTGCCTCGAAACCGAATCCATTTCCAACGCGGAAACGTGCGGCATAATAGGCTGGCGTTTTAAGATCGTCGGAATACGGCGTAGCGCGTATAGCGAGATCAATAAAACCGCTGCTGCAGAAATCATCACCCATACGGCGATGCTATAGAGTTTAGCATTCACGGGTCGCGGCTGATTGGCCATGGCTTCGTTCAAGATATTTGAGTTCGCGATACTCTTTAGAACATGGTTAGCGACTAGCAGTTTCGTTTCGAGATCGGACTTAGGCAGATCCTGGATTTTTGGAAGCGATTGCCCGCTGGTCCGGTTCGAACTAATCTTTGGCGTTGGCGGTTGTATTCTGTCAATGTAATTAGATAAAACCCGTCCGTCGGCGATAAACGACATGTGTGTTTTTTTCCCGCGACCGAGCAAATCGGAAACCCGAATAGCAAACGTTGAGTTGTCGCCATGCCATAACATTCCATTGGTAAGTACACTCGTATCCGCAATGACGAACATTACACCCGCATTCTGCTCGTTTCTATAGCCAACCACGATCAGCGGCTGTTCGCTACTCTCTGACGGCAAACAATCGGAAGGCAATGATGCAATGACTTGCCAACTAAGGCTGTCGACAGAGGAAGTCTTAGGAGGCAACGCGAGCCATGCCGTCCGATTGGACACGATCTCGTTGACGCCCTGCATCGACACGTGCGAGGCATCAATGTTCAGGATTCGAACGCAGTCTTTGAAATCGAGGTACCGGTCGTCCGCGCGGGTGGAAACAACTGGACCTGCCTTAATCTCTACGATGCCGGTCATCCTGCGGGGTTGATCGGATGCAAGCAGAACGTTTCCGCCACGGCTTACAAACTGAACGAGACGAACCCCTATGTCGGATGGCAATCTCCTTAAATCGCCGGTCACAACGATGACCGAATTCGAGGGTGAATCGAGCGAAGAATCAAGCGATTGCATTATTGTCATGCCGCGTTCTTCCAACAGCATTTGGAAAAGTTCTAATCCGAGGTGCCATTTCAGTTCGTTCGGTGGAATGCTTTGCTGTGCTTGAACAGAAGGGCATTGCAATAAGAAAAACAAAGTGATGACGAATCGTCGAACAGTGCAGTTGAGACTCATAGCGCTTAGCCTTTGCATTGCTTCAAAGCAAATTTCGCGTCTTCGATTTGATCTAAAGTGAGCTGATGCGCAACTGGGAAATACCGAGCTTGTTCGTAAAGTACGGAAAGGGTTCGAATAGGACCTGTGAGTTCCGGCAAGGAGTGCTCAAATCGCTCGGTGACAACACCGCAGGTCCACCAGGCTTGAGCCGATTGAAGTCGCTGTTTAGCAATGGCATGAAACGCGAGGACGACATCGTCACGCGTCCGAATCTCGTCAATTTTCGGTGCTAATTGAGCCTCTAGTATTTCTCTTCGTACTTGTTCCGAACGCACTCGGTATCGCAAAACAAGAAAGGCAATTGCACAAGCGACGGCAAGTACAACGAGGCATTCCAAGACTTTAAAATGGAACAGATTGGGTAGCGAGAATGACCCGCTCTTCGAGTTTTCTTGAGGTGAGGGACTTGGCGTTGCAGAGGTGGCTGTTGCCGTTTGGGTGGATTTCGAGATTTGCATCCAAAGGTTATTGAAATACTTACCTGCTTGTTGCAAACCCTTGGACATGGCAGAGTCGGGCATAGCTGGCTTGGGGGAGTTCTCGGAAGGCCTATTTGGTTTGGCGGGTCGCGGTAGTTGCTTTGCAGGGTCCGGAACGCCAAGTTTGTCCGTATTTGGCTTCAGCGTTTTTTTTGGAGGCGGGGATGGTTCGACACCGTTGACGGGTGGGGAGTTCGCGCGGGAGGATTGACTGGATCGTTGGGCGTCCTCAACGAGTTTCTGAAGCGTTGCGCCAAAACCACTGCGTTCCAGTTCTTTTCGAATGTCCATCGACGATGTGGATTTAGACTTACCAGATCCATCAGCAGATACTCCCCCTGTCGAGCCCTCGCTTTCGGAATCGCTATTGGAAGAGGAACGCGTACTTTGAGTTGGTTGGGAATTGTCCTCAGTCGCTAGGTCCTTGATTGCTTGGTCCTTGATTGTATTCGATAAAGAAGAATCTCCGCCCTTTGTCGGTTGCTTCCGCTGCGGGTTTTGTTGGGGATCGAATGAACGAGAATCGTCCCCTATAAGGCTTGGTGACTGACCGTTTTGTTGTGGTTGTGGTGCCTCACTGGGCTGTTTTTGATTCTTTTCAAACTGCTTCTGCGTATTTCGCAATTTCTCCATCAGGTCAGCGAAATCCGGACTATTCAATTTGCTTTGAGAATCCAACTCCTTTGTTGGATTCGTCGATCGAGGCGTTTGCTCCTTTGGGTTGTATCCTTTTTCTACATTTGGCTTTTTTGCATTTGGTTTCGATGGCGATTCTTGCGAATCCTTTTCACTTTGCGGAATCTCTCCGGCAGGTGAATCGTTTGGCTTATTAGGATTTGCGGCTGCCTTTGGGCGATCTGTCCTAGAGAACTGATTTGCTAATTCCTTTGCTTGGCGAACAAGCTCAGGATTGGAAAGCGCTTTGGAAATCAGGTCTGGAGGAATCGCGTCAAGGCTGTCCGCAGTCAGGCCATCTGGCAAATTGCCGCCAAACTGCTTCATCGCTTCCTTGAGTGATTGAACATCTGCATCGGAAAGTCGCGACGGATTGGAATCTTTGGATTGATCGCTATTCAAAACCAGGTCGCGAAGGCGCGACAAAAGTTTTGCTTGGCTATCGGGTTGGCTGGGATAGGACTTGGGAGGCGGTAGCCATCGCTGCGATGGAGTGTCTATCATGGGGCTAGGCGTGGATTGCGCGACACATCGACCGCTCAAGCTGAAAGCTAGAATGATGGACAAGCAAATCGCCATCCAAATTTTGTAGGAACGTTGACCCATGACACACATACTTTTTGTTTGACGCAAACGGGTATGTACTAGTATATCTGTCCTGCGGTAATTTTTCATCTGCCACTGGCCCAAAAAGCAGACCTCTGGGTCGGACACGAAACACCCATGTCGATAGCGACCAGAAATTTGCAAAAATTTTAGCTTTGGAGTACAGCATGTTCCGACTCTTCGAACCATTCTGGTGTTTGGATGTACCTCCCGTCTATCCAGAGAAAGAAGGAATCAGCTAGCTTGCCTATAAGTTGCCGGACGTTGCAAAACATTGTTCTGGTGGGTAGTAACGTTTTCTTCTGATTGGACATGAATTGTGCGTTGCGGGAATGGATGCTGGATGCCAAGTTCACTAAACCGGTTTTTGATCCGCTTTAACCATTCCTGCTTTATT
>JAYVBW010000294.1:0-2663 GCA_043750255.1 Pirellula sp. | reverse complement strand
TATTGCACAGCTCGAAATATCCCAGGCCGCAATGTAATCGTCCTGCCAAACATTCCGGACTCGGACCAGATTTCTGTTGACCAGTTTCGCGAGCTGATTTTGAGCCCCGTCATTCAAGAAATCGAAATCAGAGGACTCGCAGCCCATATTCAGGGAATCGCATACTCGGCTGATTTCCCAACCGCAATCGCGATCGGTTCCGATATCGATGCCGTCCCGAGCAAATCGCCGTACCTGACTCCGGTAGGGTCCATCAATGGACTAACGTACCTGTTTCGATTTGTGCTTGCCAAAAACCCAAACTACATCGGATTCGAAAGCAATCTTTTCGCAGCTCGGCCGGTCAATCAACTGCTTCAGCCCCTAATCGTCGATGGTGAGCATGCTAAGCAATTTGCCGATCTGATCTCACAAGCCAACCACGAAGATGCGGCAACTTTGCTAGACGACTTATGCGGGAAGCTGGACAAAGAGCTAATCTTCCCGATGCAGTATCTTGCTGCTCGCCAATGGGCTCTAGCAGGAGACTCCAAGCAAGCCATCCGACGCATCGAACGATCCATCCAAGGGGGCTGGCAGTATCGTGACTATCTACTTAATGATCCCGTTTTCGTCAACTTAGTCGGCGACAGGGATTTCAAACGAATCGCCAAACGCTGCAAAGAACTTCCCTCAGACTGTCTGCCAACGCGTGGTTTTGACGCACGCATGTTTTATACCTCCAACACTCTTGGCAGCACCAATCCCCAGAACGGTGTTTCGTACATGTTGTCGATGGTGCTTGCAGTTACTCGCGATCTTGGAATCACCCCATTTGAAGCCAAACAGAATCTCCAAACGTCGATTCGTGCCGACTACAGTCATCCAGCCGGCTCCTTCATCTTCACGAAGACTGACGATGTGCGAACCAAGACAAGGGAACCCGGTTTTGCGATGGAGATCAGCAAGCTTCAATCGCGAGGTATGAAAGCACGAGTCGTCGAACAAGAGCAAGCTCCTTTTGATAAACAGGTCCGAATGCTTTTCGAAAAATCGGAGCCCGGCGCTCATGAGATTCGTTTGATCACCAAAGCCGCGACGCCAATTGGGCAGCAATTTGAGCAAGCGTTTTGGGTAACCCTCGGCAAAGCCAGTGAGCAGATCAAACTGGAAGCTCCGTCAGCTTGGGAGCTAAGTAACGACAAGCCATTGGTAATTTCCCTTGGGCAGGCTACGGACGCAGGTGAGTTCAAAATACTTCATGACTTCGAAGAGGTTGGAACTATTTCCAAGGGTCAGACAGGATGCACAGGATAAAGTTCCGTATCCTGTCTATCCTGTCCATCCATGTGAATTAAACTGGCCCGTTTTCGCCCACGCCTGGCGCGAAACGCACCCCGCGAACGTTTACAAAGAAAAAGAGTAACGATCGCGGAGCGATCGACCACACTATGCGGCTTTTGTTTTGCCGAATCTGCCAGCGGCGGGAATAACGGCACGGCCAGGACGGTTGATCGCAATTTGATCGAGTATGTTCGAGGCTACCGCGAGAGCTTGGCAACCGTGCTCACCGGTCACAGTCACTGGATTGCCGTTTCGGATCGCAAGAATAAATTCCTTTTGCTCCAATTCGATCGCATTTGCCGGTAGTGCCTTGTGCTCAACTCTTTGAAGCCAATCGACAAAGAGATTGTCTTTGACTTTGGCACGAAGATCGGCTGGCAATTGATCTGCTCGTCTTGAACCGTCGGCAACGTCGTCTAAAGCAGACGTTCGCGATACTGAATTCAATGCAAAATCGATATCAGTTAGACCCAGGTCGGAGTATATTTGCATGGACCTTTTCGGGACCTGTGCAATTCGTGAAGCTCGCAGATTCACCATCGTTCCATTGCGAAAACTTAGACACGCTGTCGCAAAGTCTTCTGTCTCACCAAGCACGCTCCATCCGTATGCGGAAACGGAATCGATCGGAGCGTTAACCACGCTGAGAATCAGATCGATGTCGTGAATCATGAGATCCATTACGATCCCAATGTCGGTACTTCGCCCGGTGTAGGTTCCTTCGCGGACTGCCTCGATGTAGCGAATAGTGTCGTTTCGGAAATGCGTTGAAGCAAAGCGCCAAGCGGGATTAAACCGCTCGACGTGCCCTACTTGAAGTGTGCAGTTGTTGGATTTTGCTAACAGCGCGAGTTCGCGTGCTTCCTCAAGCGTGCTAGCGATTGGCTTTTCCATCAGAACATGGATTCCGCGACTCAAGCACCAAGAACCGATTTGGTGATGGAGAAAAGTGGGAGCAGCGATGATAGCTCCATCGATCGCGCCGCTCCAATCTCGGTAGTCAGATGTGGCGGTCGCTTTCAATTGGGATTCAATGAACTGCCTGGACTCTGCCGATGGGTCGGCGACGCCTACGAACTCGCATGAGGAATTGGCCGCCACGAGCTTGGCGTGGATGCGTCCCAAATGGCCGCCGCCGATCACTCCAATTTTGGGTTTCAATTTGGGTTTTAATGCATCGCGGACTTGGTTCATGATCTGGCTTTGTCGTTAGTTCGGCTGTATCTAGTAGCACGACTCAAGCGGCATGGCCGCCGATTCAGGCCCGGGGCTAGCGCCCACCGGTTCACGAAACAAAATCGCATGGTGCGTGCCATTTGGCTAGTGCTTTCGGCTCACTT
>JAYVBW010000293.1:0-5992 GCA_043750255.1 Pirellula sp. | reverse complement strand
AAGAGATGTTAGCTATGGAAAAAGAAAGGTGCATCTATATGCGAGCGGATGTGACCAAAGAAGATGAGGTACGCGCCGCAATCGACGAGGGCGTTCGACGCTTCGGCCAATTGACGGCCGCTGTGATTTGTGCTGGCGTTCTACACTCCGAACGCTCGCTCGGACGCAATGGCCCTGCGTCTTTGGACGCTTTTCGCCGAGTAATCGAAATCAATTTGATCGGGACCTTCAATGTTTTGAGACTGAGTGCGGATGCCATTTGCAAAACGACTGTTGAGGACACATCGGGTGAGCGTGGCGTGATCGTGATGACTTCTTCTATCGCTGCCTTCGAAGGTCAAATCGGCCAAAGTGCATACGCGGCCTCGAAAGGCGGCGTGGCGGCCATGACTCTGCCAATCGCTCGTGATTTAGGCCGAGTTGGGATCCGAGTCGTAAGTATTGCGCCGGGCGTTTTCGAAACTCAAATGATGAAAGGTGCGCCGGACAAGGTGCGTCAATCCTTGTTGGATGAAACCGTCTTTCCAGTTCGATTTGGTCAGCCCGACGAGTTCGCATTTGCTGTCCAACATGTAATTGAGAATGCGATGTTCAACGGTTGTACGCTTAGGTTAGACGGAGGGCTCCGCATGCCAGCCAAATGAATGGATCGAAGAACCAAGCAAAAGAGGCCGTGTGCATAGTGTCCGGACGAGGACAGCTGAGACAGCTGCATAGTGTCCGGCTGAGACAGCCGGACCTACGTGAAAGCTAGATAAATTTGTCGATAAACCGCGGATCCAGTGGAATATCGCTAACCTCAATATCCGATATCAAATCGGAAAACAACGCCGACTCGGAGTTCATCAGATCGATCCCCACTCTTGCCCATGCGCGTTGAAGTTGAGGCGACTCCGTATTTCCTTTCATACGAAGATCCGCCTCCATGTTCAAGGCATAGGAAACTCGCAAGTATTCCGCGTTCGATTTTTCTAAGGAGATTGCATAGACAAGAGAGGCCACCGAAAAGCATAACTGGTCGAAAACGCCTCCTTCGTCACCCAAAAGAAAACTCTGGTCCATGAAACTCTTTTGATATCGGGCGATAATGAATAATATGCGGCGTCCTAGAACACGATTCCGATATAGGGCCTTTCGAATAAGTCGATCCTTTTCAGGAAAGAGGTTTTTTATCCCTATAAGCGATCCGGGCCATGGATTCAATGAGCCGAGAACGGTGCGAGCAATGAACCAACCAAATTTAGCCTTTGCCGATAAACCAAATTTGCCATTCACTTCCTCCATTCCTATCGGTTCCAAATATTTGGCCCGAATACCGCGAGTCATAGCGTTGGGAGCACCTATGTCAGCTAGGACAGGATTCGGGCCTTCGTAAACCGTGGCTATAGTGAATTCGTGCATGTTCTCGCCGATATAGTTTTCGATCAGCGGACCCGCGTTTGCAATTGCCGCCTCTCCTCCGTTGCGAATGGCATGACGTCGTTCGTCCAAGTGCACGGATCGGCCTCCTTGGATTTGATAAGCGCTGATTGCCGTCTGGAGAAGTGCTTTGGTCGCATAAACTTTGGCAATCATTCCCATGGTTTCGTCTCGAACGCCGTTGGCACCTAAACGAAAACAAACGTCGCCAAGCACGCGGCTTGCGAGGGCATGGCACGTGGCGCGGCCGATCCAAGTTTGAATGCGAGGTGAGGCGCCAATTGGCTTACCAAATGTATTTCGAAATGCAGTCCATCCACCTGGCTTGTTCCGCCGAGTCAGTTCGCCAGACGCTTCGGATTGGCTTGGATCTAGGATGATTTGTGCCAGCAACTTGAAAATCTTGGTAGCGCTGTTGACACAAATTCCGCCTCGACCTTTGGCGAGAGAACTGAAAGCTTGGGCAAGTCCTTTACCAGGAGGTCCAAGCAGTTTATCTGTTGACACTTCGAAGTCCGTTAATCGAAAGCGAGCGTTCCAAAGGTAGTCGAACGCCGTGAGTCGGTTTCGGATCATGCGAAAGTGTTTCGTGTCCGCTTTCGGTACTTCAAAGATCACCATACCTGAATCGCGGCCTTTAGCGAGTCCGTCCCCTTCGATCTTGAGCACGAGGATACATATTCCGCCGTAAAGAACATTCGTAATCGGCCATTTGACGCCTGAGATGAAGTACTTGTCACCTTCACGTCGCGCAGTGAGCGCCAATTTGCTCGGGTCCGCCCCGACGCCAGGTTCTGTCAATGCGAACGATCCCAATAACTCGCCTCGAGCCATACGAGGCAGATAGGTTGTCTTTTGAGCTTCCGTTCCGAAGTCGAGAATCGGAGTCACTGGCCCGAGAAAGTTATGCACTTCGAACATGACCGCCAAGTCTGTATGGATGAGCGTCAATGCTCGCAAAAGCGGTCCGAGATCTCCCAGCTTCGCACCGCTGCCACCATACTGCTTAGGGATCGCCAACCCAAAAAAGCCTAGTTCACCTAAGCCGGAAATCGTTCCGTCCTGGAAAAGCATTTTCGCATGATCGAGTAGCGTGCCCGCTCTCTTTCGTTTCAGTAGAAACTCTATACTAGCCGCCATCGTATTTGCAACCTCAGGCGATGGACTGAACTGACCTGCATCGAATTCAACCGCTTTCGCGTTTCCAAAAAGGGAAGCGATGGTTGGTGCTTCGCCAGAAAACTGATGCTCCGCCGCTCGGTCAGCGTCATCCAGTGTTGCCAACGAAGCCACTTCGTCAGCAGTCCTGCCAGCTCGCTTGAGGATTAGCGAAATGGCGTCGACGTTTCCATTGGAACGAATCTTAGATGAATCTCTCATTTCTTTTATTTCACCGAGCATCGTTTTCGACCTGCAGAACAGTAGGAAATGGGGCCACCGGCCCGTGTTGGAATGTTCTTAAGCGTAACAGTTTTCGAAGGTCGATGTTAAGGTGACAATTGAGAACTCTGATTCACGTGCCGAGGCGCTGGGGCAGTGCCCCTCACTTTACTGAGCCGCAGGCGCTAGCCGCGTTCAAAAAACCATCCTTTCTACAAACGCGGCTAGCGCCTGCGGCTCAAATTTGGAACAAAGTGAGTGCCATTTGGCTCGCGCCATACCGCTACCAAAGTCAACGGCATCGGGCGCCTAGGGCCCATGCTATTCCCCCTCGCATTGCGTCAAGCTTCCGGCTCGCCGACATCTACCGAGGACCAATCTATGTCCTTTCTTTCAGCTTCTACTTCGGCTAGCACTTCCAATGCCCTTTGCAAGTCGCAATGCCTTACTACGACTGTGACGTCACCTGGATCCCTCCTACCAAAAGCGGTAGTGTCCGAACCGGCAGTTGTTGCTTGTATTCCATTTTCCGCTAGGACCGAAATAATGATTGCTACTTCCACTTCTGATGCAAAGCAAGATAATGCGGTAGGGCTATTGGGGTCGCTCATTTTTTCCACGCTTCATGCAAATTCGTTAATGGATTATGTGGCAAAGGCCTGCGATTCGCGTTTATTCAAAAAAAGTCGCTTGGGCCTGGCCCGTAGTACGGGTCTGAATGATTATAGTAGAGAGTCTACGCCACTCACGGGCCACCAGCCCATCCTGCCGGTGAATTTTATGCTGCACATTCCATTGTCATTCCCGCTTGCCGCGTTGCTTCTGCTTATCGGCAGCCAAATTGCTGGCGGCCAGGTTGTCGAATTCGATCGCGATGTTCGGCCAATTCTTTCGGAACACTGTTTTACTTGCCATGGCCCGGATGCTGGCAAACTTAAAGCCGGCCTTCGAATGGACCGCAAGGAATCCGTCTTCAGCCGACATGAGTCCGGAGCAACACCCGTCGTCGCGGGCATGCTCGCCGAAAGTGAGATGATTCGGCGGATTGGCTCCCTTGATCGGGACGAAGTCATGCCACCGCCAGACGAAGGAAAGGCACTTACCGAAAAGCAAATGGACACCCTGAAGCGATGGGTACAAGAAGGTGCGAGGTGGACGGACCATTGGTCTTTCGAGGCAATAAAAAAGCCTTCGGTTCCCAGAGAGAATTTGGCTGCTGGCACCGTTTTAAACCCAATTGATTCCTTCGTGCTATTGAATCTCCGATCGGCAGGGTTGTCGCAATCGCCGCGAGAAGCCAAAGAGAGACTCCTTCGACGTGTCTCCCTCGACTTGACCGGCCTCCCACCTTCGATCAAAGAAGTCGACGATTTTTTGAATGATGACTCACACAAAGCCTTCGAAAACGTCGTCGACCGATTGCTCGGCAGTCAGCATTTCGGTGAGCGCATGGCGATGCCATGGTTGGACCTAGCTCGCTACGGCGACACCAGCGGATATCACAATGACTCTCTTCGCGATATGTGGCTGTGGCGTGAGTGGGTGATCAACGCTTTCAATGCGAATATGCCGTTCGACCAGTTTACCATCGAACAGCTTGCGGGCGATCTTCTTCCCGAATCCTCGATCCAACAGAAGGTCGCAAGCGGTTTCCACCGCAATGTGATGACCAGCGATGAAGGCGGTCTCATCGATGCTGAATATCGGAACCTCTACGTTGTGGATCGTATCGCAACAACCGGGGTGACTTGGTTGGGAATGACGGTTGCATGCGCTCAATGTCATGATCACAAATACGACCCGATCACCCAAGCTGACTTCTACAAGCTCTATGCGTTCTTTAACAATGTGCCTGAGAACGGAAAGGATGGCGTTCGCGATCGCAACCCCATGCCCTATCTTCGCGTAATGTCGCCGAACGAAGAGGAACAACTACGTCAGCATGAAAGTGAACTGAGCGCTGCTGATGGTAAGCTAGCGGAGTTGACGAAAACGCTCCCTGAAAAACAATCGGTATGGGAAAGAGAGTTGGTCCTTGGCGACTTGGCTTCTTCGTTGCCGAAACCTTTCGCACACTTTCCGTTAGATGAAAATGGAAATGGGACCGGGGACGATGGCCAGAGCATTGTCGCCGATAGCCACGGTGAGAGTCGTTTCGAGGAAGGCTCGATCGGCAAGAGTTTTCATGCGACAGGAAAAGAATGGTTTGAGTATGGCGACCGATTTGGTTTCGAAAAAGATGAGGCCTTTAGCGTAACCTCGTACCTGTCGGTACAGCCAAAAGGTGGAGCTCCATTCGGTAAAATGAATGATAAAGATGCATCGCGAGGGTGGGACGTCGAGTTCCATGGATTGCGCCCGAGCGTCCATCTAATTCACCGTTGGCCGGAAGACTTGATCCATATTCAGGCAGATGAAGACTTGCCCGCCAAGGCATTCACGCATCTAGCTGTAACATACGACGGATCCGGAAAAGCCGCTGGACTGAAACTATATGTGAATGGAGTACTCGCTAAGTCGTCCGTCAAAAAAGACAATCTCATGGGTTCGATTCATACCGATACACCGTTCAGCATCGGGCGACGCGGGGAATCAAGCGTCCTGTTTCACGGCCACATCGACGACCTTCGCATATTCCAACGAGAGCTTTCGCCGTTGGAGATTGCTTCGGTAACTGCGGCTGAAACCTACAAGCTTGTCGCGATTCCGGCTGCGGATAGAAGCAAGAAGCAAAACGAGCAACTCGAGAACTTTTTCCGTCAGACAAGGATACCCGAGCTTGCTGTTCTGCAAAAATCGGTGAATGATTTGCGGAAAGCGAAGGAGGATTTCGAGCGAACAATTCCTAACACCATGGTCATGTCGGAAATGGACAAACCTCGCGAAACGTTCATCAAGGTTCGCGGCAATTACGACCAAGATGGTATCAAGGTAGAGGCTTCGGTACCTGCCTTTCTACCGCAAATCACAAAACGGATCGACGACAAGCCACTCAATCGACTCAGTCTTGCTCAGTGGCTTGTTGCGCCCGAACATCCACTGACAGCCCGCGTGACTGTCAACCGTTGGTGGGCCATGCTGTTCGGCACGGGGCTCGTTAAAACGCTCAACGATTTTGGCTCGCAAGGTGAACGGCCAAGTCATCCGGAGCTGCTGGATTGGCTGGCTGCGGACTTGATGCATGACTGGGATA
>JAYVBW010000292.1:0-3591 GCA_043750255.1 Pirellula sp. | reverse complement strand
ATCCATCCGTCGCCATTGTTTGGAGAGCTGGATTACGATCAGGTCGTTGCACTCCAACTGGCTCATTGCGCACATCATTTGAGTTTTTTGGTGCCGAATCCGTAACGCGGGCTGCTAGTGCCAAAACCCGAGAGTCCGTTCTCGGTTTTCTCGGTGTCATACCGAAAACTCATCTCTTTATTTTCTATCCAGAAATTCCCAGTTCCAAAATGCTTTGCCAGTATTGTCTGGCTCTCCCGCTATGATCGACGGAGGTTCATCAGGAATCGAAAACGCATCTTGATATGTTCCACCCCATAGTCTTGCATTTTCCCCATCGAGGCGATACCCAAACGTACGATTGATCGTGGGCATCAGTTGCTTCACGTCCATTGGGAGCGCGGACAGGTCATCCAATGATTTCGGAAACTTTCCATGACGATCTTCGTAAATCCTAATCCCAATAGCCAATGCTGCAATTCGATGCTGCAATGCTCTTCGAATAAAGGCATCACCGGCCGCGCTGAATGCTGGTGTTATTTGCAAAGTGAGAATCGTGTCAAATCTTGAAAGCCAGCTCTCGGCGGCTTTTGCCTTTAACTTCGATTCAATATCCGCAAGTTTGGTTTTGAATTCGACAATATCCTCAGTCGGAATTTCCGCCACTTCTTGCGTCAATTCGATATAGAAAAGCCCATCGCGTGACCTTGCCGGAAATGATCTGACGTCCAACAATTGTGCTTCCTTCGGATCCTGGAAATAGAGCAGCGCAGTTCCACGTTCACCAGCGATTGCAGTTTGCCATTCTTTGCCGATAGTTGTGGAGGCTAACACCTTGGGAAGTAGAACCAACAAATCGGACTCGCTCAATGCGTCGTGTTGAATGGCGTCCTTTAGCAATCCAATAGCGATACCGTCGATAGCCATTGAGACAAGTTGTGACACCAAAAAGGGTTCATCCGCATTGACCCGGCTTTGGCCGAGCAGACCATCGATTGCATCCCGTACTTTGGCTGAGTCTCTGGCTCGCAGCCCCACGCGGCCATGAAGCTGAAGCAGGCGTGCCAATTGCCTAACGTTGTGAGTCTCAGGTAAAAGGGTTGCAAACGATTTGAATACAATTGGAAAACGAACCGGCTTCGCATCGACGGACAAACGAAGCACTTCTGCATGAAGCGATTTCCACTTTTCCAGAAAGGCATGCGTAACTTCTTCTTCTTCCCAATCGTCTGTCTTTAGAATGGGCGTTTCAACATCGATTCCGAGGTACGGTATCCCCTTCGAAGACGCATTGAAATCGGGGCTCGTTACGGTGTTCAAAAGGTCCAGCCAAGCATTCGTGTGTGTTGGATCAGCGCGATCTCGATATTGCGATTCCACTGAGGCATTGTCGACAGGATAGCCTTGCTTTGCGAGACTTGCGATACGAGCCTTTAACTGACTGCGTCCAAAAGATTCGCGCCCAAACCACAATAAGAGTCCAAGTGCGATCATCGAGAATGGAAGAACAACAAAGATAAGTATCGATAAAATCAAACAACTACGCTTAGCGGCTTTGTCGTTGTGTGGAAGCATGGTTACTGCGGTGCTGGCAAATCCCGTGAATTAAACTTGAAATAACCGATTGTGTAGCTGATGCATCCTAACACAAGCAGCGATGAAACGTAAAACATCGGACCAAGATGGGGTGGTGGCAATGCGACACCTCCCGTTGCGGCCGCCTCCGGTACGATCCACCAGGACCACGCGAGCTCGGGCGAATGATAAACAACTTGGACAATCCAATCGGGCTGGTATGCCGAAAGGAAGCTAAACGGCTTTAGGTGGCCAAGTCGCGGTGTCGACTTGGATAGGATGAAAAGCAAAAGTTGCAGGACGTAAACGCTGATCACTATGCCAATGGTTCGCCATCGATATAGATCGAACGAACTCACCATGACGCTCAATCCTAGAAGCATGAAGCCGAGTGAAAATAGATTCAGGGTCGGCACAATGTAAACGCTGGGCGATACCAACTCCGAAAGAGGTACCATTTTGGTCGAAGCTTCACCGAATGGATTGCTTACACTGAAATTTAAAATGGGCAGTCGAATCATCCCGGTACTGCTTACCGGCGTTGAATTGGTATGGATTCCCAGATAGATTCCGAAAAAAACCAACCCGCACAAGAGCATCAAGCCAGTTATCGTCACAACTGCGTGTGCCGCGTAGACTTGACCGCGGCTCAGTGGTTGGGCAAGCAACATCTCCATCGTTCCGCGACCAAGCTCACCGCTAACCACATCGGAACCTCTCGCAATACTCCAAACGAGAATGCATAGGATTAGTACCGGCTCATCAAACGTAAACCCGATCACGCCGTGGTAGGTTAGAAACTGTTCGAGCGGAACTGGGGAGAATTTTTCGAACGCTCGAAATTGTTCGATGAGGGGAGCGAAACCGCTTAATTCGAATTGGCTAACCGTCCAAATACGCACCCAAGGAAAGAAAAAGACTACCAATGCACATGCACACCACAATAGCTTGGCTTCATTGATATACTTTTTCAATAGGATGCGAAACATGACCAGTCAGGGCTTTCTACTACGGCAGCAGATCTCTGACTTGGATCGGAACGACTGCGGTTCCATCCATCGAAAACGAAATAGTGCCTGATTCGTCGTAAACTTCACGGTTGCGATAGGCTGGCTCAAGCGTGGGGCCACTGGGTTGGCAATAAACTTCGATTTGTCGATTCTCAAGATTGACGATCCAATATTGCCTCATGTTTCCGCGTGCGTAGAGTCTGCACTTTTGTCGATCGCGCGCCAGCGACTTATCGGCAATCTCGATAACAAGCACGACATCGTCTGGCTCAGGATGACGCTTGGAATATCTCCGAATAGGGCCAAGCACGATTGCCAAGTCAGGCTCTGGCTCGCTGTCCACTGTGGAAATAGGCATCTGTATGCGAAGCAACATGTTTGGGGGTAAGCAATATCGCAGTTTTTCTTCGACAAGCATCAATGCCAAATCGTGCGGAGGATTGTGATTCATTTTAGGTACGATCCAACCTTCCAGCAATTCGACCCGATCATCGACGGATAACACCCCCAATTTGCCAAGAAGTTGATACTCTGGTTTGCTAAACTTCCGCACAGGGAATGGAGCGACTGTGTCGGACTCAGACTCTGCTATTTGCATCGATAAACCTCCATAGGCTTGCCTCGCTACTGACTTGGCACACTAAGTCCATCTCAATATTGTATTCGAAAGGAATCGCACTCAGGGCGAGAAAAACCATCAAATCCCAAACACTTGGCAGCCTGAAAACACGCGAACCCAATTCTGATATCAATCCAAAAAAATGCTTCAATGAAGATTTTTCTCAAGCGAGTCTTTAAGGAGACTTGACCAAATCGCATACCCATCTTTGTTCTGATGCAGCCTATCCTTGACAAAAAGTTCCGGTCGTGGCTCGCCTTGCGGATTTAAATACTTATTTTGAGTTGTGACATAAACGGTATTCATTTCGATTGCGGCCAGTTTTTCGAGCGATTGATTAGCTAACGTAATTTCAGGCCAGTGTTGAAATCGGGAGGGCGACGGTGTAACTGCAATTAAGAAGACCGG
>JAYVBW010000291.1:0-11390 GCA_043750255.1 Pirellula sp. | reverse complement strand
GCCTTGGCCCAAGCAAGCGATGCATGGCCTGGGCAAGTGAGTGAAACCAATAAAGTCGGTTTGTCATCGGATTCCAAGTTTGAGGCGATCGACTCGTTGGATGTTGGCATCGAAGCAATCACCGATGCCAAACTTTGCTTGGATGGTCTCAAATGGCCACCCGGTCCATTTCCAGTGCACCTCCAGGCAGCGAGGAAGGACTGTGGGGATTGGCTTGTTCGATTTCCTAGTTCCAGACCGAGCGGCAACGCTCTGAACGATGAAGTCGCAATGGAGTGGTACCAAGTCAAAGATAAATCTGGACAACCGATTGCAGCTCCTGCGGCAGTCGTCATCCATGAGTCTGGGAGCGGCATGACGGTCGGCAGAGTGATTGCAAAAGCACTTCGTTCTAAGGGCATTCACACGTTTATGATGCAGTTACCCTATTACGGGGTTCGACGTGGGCCAGGCGGACGCCCCAAGGATCTCAACTTGGTAGGAGCATTGCAGCAGGGAATTGCCGACGCACGTCGCGCCAAGGATGCGGTGTCCGCGATTCCAACCGTCGACACGACCAGGATCTCTTTGCAAGGAACCAGTCTCGGTGGCTTTGTGACCGCCACCACTGCCAGCCTAGATCAAGCGTATCATCGAGTCATTGTTTTTTTGGCGGGTGGTGATCTCTACAGTGTCTTGATGGAAGGCAATAAGGAATCCGCACAAGTTCGCGATGAATTGACGAAGAGCGGGATGAGTGAAAGCGAAGTGCGGATAATGCTGAGCAGCATTGAACCGTTGCGAATAGCCCACCGCATTGATCCCTCGCGTACATGGCTCTTTTCAGCGCTTTACGATGAAGTGGTACCACCGCGCAATGCGAAACTATTTGCCGCCGCCGCACACTTGGATTCAAATCATCATGTGGAGATGCAAGCCAACCACTATTCTGGTGTAATCTACTTGCCCATGGTGACCCAGCAAATGGCCGAAATCATGTCCGAAAGTAGCCAATCGCTCCACAAACGCTGAGTCTATTGTGGCCGATCGCTCCGCGATCGTTGAGAATAATGTAGGATGGCGGTCTCCGCCGTGCTCCTACGCTACTGAGCCGCAGGCGCTAGCCGCGTTTCAAAATTGCTCACAGCAACACGCCGAAAATGCAACGCATAGTCCGTGAGCATGTAGATGCCACGCCCCAGACAGACCAACGTCAGCGCAAAGAAAAGTGCATAGACGATGTGCAGCATCACAAGAATCATATAGACAAAAGCTATCGATGTACCGAACATCATCTGCGGTAATTTGCCAGATGGCGATGTCGCAGGGTCGGGTGCCATGTAAAAGGTGAAAATGGCCGCTGGAACACCGGTCGCAGGCACAAGCGCAGTCAAAAGGTTGACGTCGGTGATCAGGCTGCGAAGAAGCGCTTGAGCAATAAACGCAACCAAGAAAGAGAGTACCACCCAAATGCGGCTGGCATACTTGATATGGAGGAGTGAGCCTGCACCGAAAATAAAGATAGGAAATAGCCAATCTCCAATTCCACTGATCTCGGTAGTCCATTGCCAAGGCATCGTCAATCCAACGGACGGGTAAAGAAGGAACGTCACCGACAGCGCCAAATTGGATGGATTAAAAAAGTGTCGCGAACCGTTTTGAGTGGGAACCCTCAATACCGATTTGGAAGCGATCGCGACAGCTACGGCGAACACAACCACCAACAAGCGATCATTAAAATACATCAACATGGTAATGGCCAAGGCTGCGATATGGGCCGGGAGGAGGAAATCGACCAACTGCGAAAAACTTCCATAAAACTTCGGACGCATTCCATTCCCTCGGGCATAGATCCACTCGAACAAAAGTTGAAAGGCATATGCTGTGATGACTGCAACAATGGGTTGCGCATACGATTGCTCAAAACCCAAGAATGAATGCCCTGCAATGGTTAGAACTGTTATTGCAATCGCAAATCGTCTCAGCGCAGCCTGATGTTTGACTCCACGATATCCGTCCGCAGAAACTGGATATACGCTCATTCCCTCACAGGAGATGGCTTTTGCCATATCATTGACTTTCTTGTATCGCGAGTCGGGACTAGGAACCGAGATAAATAGTGTACCAGCCTGGGGAAAGATCGTTAGCATTTGCTTCCCGTATCGTACCGGATCGGTCTCGCCATTTGAAATGAATCGCGATGGTTTGTTTGCCAACGGAACCCAATCCAAATTGCACATCCGAGCTTCGCTGACCAGAGTGCCCGTTGCCGCCATCGACCTGAGATACCCAGCTTCGACTGGATGCAGACTTTCCTACATGCACTCGAACCTGCGCTCCGATTGCCGCAATGGAGCGCACGTCGTCTCGTCGCAATCCCGGCAGAACGCGAATCGATTCCGGATCGACGACGCCATCCAACGGCAATCGAATATGCAGTCCGATGAAGTCATTGGTATGCTTTGATTTGTTGTGATAAAAGTAGGAGTCTTCCCATTGGTTCCCGTAGGCAAAATCCAATAGACCATCACCGTCGACATCTGCCATGGCGATACCTCGACTCAAGTCTGGCTCATCCAAATGACTTTCATGCAACCATGGTCCGATGTCATAGTAACGCTTTCCACTCTTCGTGAAAAATCGATTGTGTTCGTGCCCTGCGATATCGTCATCCTCACGAAGTCTCGGATATATTTGAGGGAATCGAGCCAACTCTTCGTTCCCCAATGCCATCTCATGCATTTCCGGCCAGCGATCGACTTTTCCTTTTAGGTATCCGGTTGCATGCAAGACTTCCAATTCGCCGTCATTGTTCAAGTCGCCAAATTTTACATCCCAAGCCCAGCCGCCCCGCGACAACCCCAATTCTTCGCTATGGTTATCAAATGGCGCAATACCTCTTTGCATCAACGTATCGTCACCGTTCCTCATGAACGTGAAACTGCTTTGGTGCAAGCCCCAATCGCTGGTGATGTTGCTGACCATAAAGTCCAATTTTCCATCACCGTCCAAATCCGCAAAGTCCACTCCCATGCCATTGAAACTGTCAAGTCCGATTACCATGGATCGGGGGGTGGTCAGCGAGCGGCGTCCTCGAAGGCTTGCGAATTCCAGACGTCCGTTTTTCGATCTGTTATGGAGCATAGTGTCGGCACCAAAATCGTGAACCAGATACAGTTCGGGAAGCAAGTCGCCATCCAAGTCAGCTGCTCCCGCACCGAGTGTCCATCCCCTTGCTGCTTTTTCGGGGAAGATATTCTTGGCCTCCGCGAACAAAATACCGTTTGTGCCCGCCGCTTGTCGCAACAGGATGCGAGACGTTCCGCCATTGGTGGCTCTTCCCCAACTGCCCATCATGACTTCGTTTCCGACAACATCGCTTGAGTCCAACGTTTTAGCACCATCCGGATTGTAATTCCCAATAAGTAAGTCGATGTGACCATCACCATCGAAGTCAGCTTGAGTCACACAACTCGTATGCCAAACTTGATGCGGCGAAACCAAGTCGGTCGCAACAAATTTTACAGAGGAAAGAATAGGACTAGCTTTTGCATTGTCTGCTGTTTCTTTGGGAACCGATTGCAAAAAAAGAATTGGTGAACGGCCCCAAAAGTAGACGAGGATATCGAGACGCCCATCTTCGTTAAAGTCGCCAAACCGCGAGCCCATGGGTGCGACCGTTTCGGTTTCGAATGGCACTCCAACCATTTTCAGAATGAAGGGAGCATAACGATGATCTGCTTTCAACGCAGGGCAAATCGTGACTTCATCGAACCGCGTATCGACATAAGCGATGTCGTTTGCAAATCCATCTCCATCCAAGTCTCCGACCGAAACGGCGCCACCCACAAAAGATGTCCAGGCAGCCAAATGCTTGAGACTCGGATGCACGTTACGAATTCGCTGGGGCTTCTTTTCGCTAACGATAGGTAGCGTTTCACGGTCAAATGCAAAACCGGCCGCTAAGGCTCGATACTCGCGGTCGCTCAAGTTATGAGGTTGGCTCAGCCAATAAGTCGTAACAACGATCACAATCGCAGTGCAACCTGAAAGAACGCTCCCTTTGGAAAAGAACCTGTCCTTATCAGTTTTTAAAGTCACCGCGAAAAACCTCTAGTTCTATTTTTAGCCAATGCGTAGTGCACGAATTGTACACTACGGCGATGAGCCATGCGTGAAAATAGAACCCGTTTGGAAATCGCCTCAATGGCGTCAATTAGAACTTTCGGCTAGCGCTGAGAAACATCCAGTGGGCTGCGGTATGGAACCGACTGGTTGAGAAATCTCCGCCAGCTAAATCGCTAGTGTCCTCATGCAAGGTCGGTCGGAATGAGTACTGATACGCAGCGTCGTACTCCCACCCGCATTTTTTCAGACCAAATCCTGCCGTAAAGTAGTGTGACAGAATTGTTGGGATGTAGGGAGTCATCGTACTGTTTCGGACTGCGTCATTGTTGTAGCTGTATCCAGCTCGAATTGTCTTGTCGGTGCCGATGTCCTGCTCAATGCCGGACTTGACAACGATTGCGTCATGCCAACGGAGAGGGATGGAATCGTTGAGCGTCGGACCAGCCACTTGCTGGAAAACAGGGTTCGTTGGATTGCTAAATGCAAAGTCGA
Source organism: Pirellula sp. (assembly GCA_043750255.1). Taxonomy (GTDB): domain Bacteria; phylum Planctomycetota; class Planctomycetia; order Pirellulales; family Pirellulaceae; genus JBKCUI01. Next base: position 6,791 of record JAYVBW010000291.1, on the reverse strand, counting down.
TCTTGTTCATCGCTCGCGACCACTGTTGCCATTCCAAGTCGAGACCAACGCGTCGTGAATCCGTAAATTTGTATTGCAAACCAGCGCCGAGGGTTCGTGGCCACACAATATCAAGGGTCATATCGTAAGCCGAAGTTCCTAGGCCAGGGATCGTCACCCGTGCGTTCCCATTATTCTTAAAGCGATTTTGGCTTTGATATCTGGCACCCAAAGTAAGGCGATCCGTGACGTCGTACTGAAGACCAGTGGACCATGTGATGGCTGTACCGGTCGCTTGTAAATCAATGATGGTTGGTGTTCCCGCGAGCGGAGCGCTGTTAATAAAGTAAGGGCCCTCGAGTTCGATATGACTTGCAGCGACACCCAGTGTGCCGCCGACGCGCAATTGCTCGGTCGCTTGATAGGAAAAGCCGGGCAAAAACCGAATGAGCATACCGACAGACTTATAAAACTGAGGCCCTGCGAGCGGCCCAGGCGGTCCTTCCATATTCCATCGGGCACCAAATCCGGCTGGCGTATAAACACCTAGTCCGACGGCCAAGTCGTCATTCACGCGATGCGCAATCGTTAGCGCACCCAGGCCGAATGGATCGTTGCTGGCGCTAACGCCGGGGTTTTGCGGGTCTGAGTATTGCAAGCTCGGAAACAGCATGGCTGCGCTGACCTCGAGCAAATCCTTCGTTTCACCGCAGTCACACTTCGTGGCACCAAGCAGCCCGGCGGGATTGTCGTGCAGGACGTAGCCATTGTCACTGAAGGCGAAGTTTGTGCCTCCTCGCCCAGCAGCTCTCGCTCCCAAAGCTGGTAGGAGAGTTTCGGCGTTCGCTTTGTCTAAGCTCGAAACGCTTGCAAACACCGCCGTGGCTAAACCAATAGCGAGAAGAAACTTAGGACGCATAGTGTTGCGCCTCCGAGCAAGAACTTTAGTCTGTACCGGGCGATACGTTCAACACCGATTTATTGGTTACAATCGTCAAGAGGATCACTCCCCCATGAAAGTGATCACAAACATTGCCAAAAAATTGGCATGAATCGCGAAACACCACTGTTCATCATTTCATTTGGGAGCCTGGGATTTCAGCGAGGCGGCCATTGGTCATTCGGCGTCGCCTATTCTCGGGGGCCTTTACCCTTCGAGCGGAATACTTTACCTCCTAGCCTATTTTGACTCCACTACAATAGCCGACTCCATCTCGTGCATGGCCGCCTCTGCCGTGCGAACTTGCTCGTCCCCCTCAGGCCGACCCAGCTTCTGTGCAATTTTCCCTCGTACAAGCAACGACTGAGCGTGTTCATATTTTGCTTTCTGCTTTTCCGATATAGAACAGCTTTTATCTGCGACCTTCAGGGCCTGGGCTAACTTCCCTTTCGTCAGTAAATTCAAACTGTATTCTCGCAACGACATTGGATAAGCTGATGGAAAGAACCTCATCACCCGCGCCGACCATTTAGCAGCTCGAAACGCTCGTTGGCGCAGCTGATTGCATTCATTGGGATTACTTCCTTCCAACGAATCTGCATGCAATCGAAGCGCCGCAGCCAGCTCAGGCCATGCCACTATCATGTGTGAGTTAATGCACAGGCTTTTCCAGATAGACTCAATCGCGAGCTCGAAAGACTTGAGCGATTCCAAGGTTCGGCCGTGGAAGCGATGCCAATGCCCCTCTGCCATAATCCCGTGCACAGTAGACATGACATCATCCGGTCGGCACGGGTAACAGCTCTTCAGTCGCTCAAATGGAAAATCCCCTCGTGTTGATCGGGCCCATAGATAGCTTGAACACATTGTCCGGGAATCATCGAAGCTAACGGCGCGGTTAAAAGTCTCCCTGGCGTCCGAAATTGCCTCCGCAAGATCTCCCAGTCCAAATCGGCAACAACCAATATGGAAACGGGCTAAATTGATTTGCCATTGATCGCCAGAGGATTCGAAAGCAATCAGGGCTTCATCTAATAGTTCAATACTTTTCGCGTAATTTCCTTGTGCATATAGTCCGATTCCTCCGTAGTTGAAACAAATTCCTTTCGTCAATTGATCGTTACAATCTTGGGTGATCCCGATCGCCCGATCAAGGTAACGCGTGAATCTTCGGTTCCATCCCAACATCGCCATCGCCATGCTGTGCGACGCATAAGAATTTGCTAAAGGGGACGCAGGCATGAATCTCTCGGCCAGATTCATGCTTACAAGATTATTCCAAACGGTTTTCAACGTGTTCTGAAAAAAATAAGCACCAACCAAACCACTGCAACTATGGATTGAAAGTCGTTCACGGTCTGTGGGTAGTCTTAAATTCTGCGGCGAGGGCCGTACCGTATGCCAAACTTGCTTCAGTATTTCTGTTACGCTCGCGATCGCAAATCCAAAATAAGATTTCGGGATCTTATTTCCCAAACTACGGAATGCTTGCTCGAAAAGAGAGATGCTCTTATTGATAAGCCCTTGCTTAAAGGAAATTTCGCCGAGTAAGATCCTGATACGAGCAATTTTTTCGATTTCGTTGACGATGTCGATTATTCCCTCCAACTGCTTGTTCGCATCCTGGTAGCGCCCAAGTAGCATCAGTGACTCTCCGCGCCCCTCTGCAATGCGATAGCGCATCGAATTGGTCGCGTCGCTCGAATTTCGCTCGGCGATAGCATAATTTTTTTCGGCTACTTCCAGCGCAGATTGTCGCCTCGCTTGCTCAGCTGCGAGCAACGCGTACCTCCATGCCTTTTCCTTTTGGCAAGCAGTGTCAAAGTGATACGCTAAATCGAATACGCGAGAAGAACTGGAAAAATCCCACCGAGGAACTTCGGATTCCAACGATGAAATCCATTCTGACGCTTGGGGTTCACTCATTCTTTCGAGGGATTCTGCAAACGTCCCGTGCAGCGATCTGCGACGATCGTCCCCCATGGACGACAATATCGTTTCGCGGACCCTATCATGATAAGTATCAATCATGGGATTTTTTTCTGCTCCGATCAACCGAACGAGACGTTCATTGCACATCCGTGTAATCGTCGCGATCGGTATCATTGCATGTCCCGCCGCGCTCGAAGCATCCTCCAACAGCAACCCCTGGCCGGATATCGATATCACTTCCAACAAGTGCGCCGCCTCGGTGGGCAAGCGATCAAGTTTTTTGGCGAGAACCTCGTTCAACGGCATCGGTTCGAATGAGTCGGTGTCTGGATCGAAACAGCCAGCGAGTTCAGTCAGCAAAAAAGGATTGCCCAGTGTTTCATTCGCGAATTCTTTAGCGCGATTTCGGACGACCTGCGTATCCAGTCCGATCAGACGGACGACCAACTCCGCACTTTCGGCGAGCGAAAGGGGGCCAACTTGAAGTTCGCGGTCAAACAGTCGTAGAGAGTTTTGCGATTGCAGCTCTTTCCATTTGTTGAGGAACGCGCTACCTTCGGTTTCGTCGCTGCGATATGTGCCCAAAAAAAGCACCGAGGGTGCCTCGGGAGGACGCAACACTTCAAACAACGCCTGTGCACTGTCTGCATCCCCCCACTGTAGGTCGTCGATAAACCAAACCGCAATGGAACGTCGGGCAATGCGGGACAGCAGCGCCCGCAATGCTAAGAACGCACGCTGCCGGATCTGTTGGTCATTTAGATTTTTCATCCTTGAATCTCGCGTTTCCGAGATGACATCCACCCGGTGCAATACTGGAAACACGTGAGCAAGAACGCCGATATCATCCGGGATCAGCATCGCTGCAGCATCGCGTGGCAAGGCTCGCAAATAGCTTACGATCGCGTCGATGAGAGCATCAAGCGCCTTGAACGGAACAGACTCGCGGTCGTAACAGCGGCCGGACATGACCGCAAATCGCTTGTCCTTGCGCAACGGAGCCAGAAAATACTCGGCCAGCTTGCTCTTGCCTTCGCCCGATCGGCCGCTGATGAAAACCGTTTGCGGTTCGCCTTGTTGTTCGACTGTGCGAAGGACTTCATGGAGCGACGCTAGCTGAGATTCCCGTCCAACGATTTGCTGTACTAAAGACGATGTACTTTGAGCCGCGAACTGTAAACTGGATGCGATCGCTTTGGTGATCTCAAAGGCATTGGGGCGTTTTTTGGGATCGCGGGCGAGTAACCGTTGACACAGCTCCGCCAAGTCCTTTGGGATGTCTTCGCTTATTGGTAATAACGGAACATCATTGCTCTGCTTGTCCTGCAAGACCTTTAAGATGTGGCCACTAAAGGGAGGCTTACCCATTAAAGCTTCATAGAGCATGACTCCGACCGAATACCAATCACTGGCAGGCGTAAGATCCCGTCCGGCCGCCTGTTCGGGTGCCATGTAGACAGGAGTCCCTGCGATCGACGTAATACTTTCCATCGATCCCGAGTGGTTCTCTTCTAAAACCAAGCCAAAATCCAGAATCACCAACTGGCCATCGTGGTTCACCATCACGTTAGACGGTTTCAAATCGCGGTGAAAAATGTGTTCGGCATGGATCGCCATGACTCCGCGCACCAACTGCGGTAGTGCCAAACGAAGTCGGGACTCGTCGAGTACACCCGAGGGACGAACGTATTGGAGGAACGTCTCGCCATTGATCAGATCCATGGTAAAAAACCATTGCCCACCGTCGGTCTCGAGTGTGTGCAGACCGATCAAGTTAGGATGGTTGATCTTCGATACAGACCGAAACTCGCGTTTGAAACGATGCAACAAGGAACCCGTCAAGTTGGGTAGTGCTTTGAGCGCGACTCGATTGCCTCGCTTCTGATGCACGGCTTCGAACACGACTCCCATTCCACCGCGTCCCAACTCGCCTAGGATACGATAGTCTCCGAGTCGACTAATCATGGGGCCGCTACGTGCTCGGCTATCGGCTTTCTCTAGAATCGCAGCGTCGTCTGCGGCGCTCGGTGCAGGAGCTAAGAACAGATCACGAATCTCGGAAGCATATTCTGACCATTGCGGCGTATACTCATTGATCTGGGGAGAGTCGCCCGCGACGCGACGGGCCGCGATCTCAATGTTGAGCAGATTGATAAAGAGGGCTGGGTGTGCTTCGGCGGGTGCTAGTTTTAAGAAGTCTTCCAATCGAGGCTTTTTACCCTCACGCCAAGCATTTGCGAAAGCGACACAAACGAATCCTATTTGGTCGAGGAACGTGGGATCCGAAGTTAGATCGGAGCCGGGTTCGTTGGAATCCGCTCCCGGTGAGAGTTCGTTAGAATCAACATGCGGGGTTGCATTGACAGCGTTGGCGAGAGTAGCATTCGGGGAATCGACTAGTGGCGATTCGCTTTCATGCGACAGCGAGTCAAAATCTTGAACACAGGAGTCGCAAAATTGGAGGTGGCTTTGGACGTCACTGATTTCTGGCGGAGACGCTTTTCCCGCTGCGACTCGCCAAAGCAGGCTTCGATCAGGATGTAAATTCGCATTCATGGATAATTTGTAGCCGCGGGCGTGACAACCAAGATTTCGCGATTGCAGTGTAGCTGATTTGCAAGGCAATGGCAAATTTCTAGTGCACCATCCAAGCTAGATTTGGGGTTGAGCCGCAGGCGCTAGCCGCGTTTCATGCTTTGCTTCCCAAGGCATCGAGAACCGATTTTCGGAATTCCAGATAAGCATTCGCGTTGTCGTTTCGCTGGCGAGACGCGTCGAGAACAAATGCCTTGCATATTGTGGCTGGACGGTCGCTCATTACCAAAATGCGATCCGCTAGCTGTAGGGCTTCATCGACATCATGTGTTACAAAGACGACAGTCTTCTGTTCCGCCTGACAGATGCCAATCAAATCGGTGTGGCTTCAAATCCGGACAAACCCACCATTTTCACGTAGCGTTCAACAGTGGCGTGTCGTTCGTTCCTGGATAACCCCACAATTCCAAATTCAATGTTTTGGCGAACCGTTAACCAAGGAAAAACGCCCCCTTCTTGAAAGATCAAAATGCGGTGTCGATTAGGACCCGTCACAGGCTCACCGTCAATTGTCACATCACCACTACAGGCTCGCAAGAAGCCTGCAAGAATGTTTAACAATGTCGATTTACCGCAGCCGGAAGGGCCGATGATACAAATAAACTCCCCCTCGCAAATGTCAAGATCGATCCCCTTCAGGACCTCCACGCAACTGCCGGTCGATAGGTTCCGATACCGCAATTGAACGTCACGAACCGAGACGATTGGGACTGGCGGCTCACTCATGTTTGGTTGAACCCCCACCGAACCTCGTCGAATCGTTCTAATCGTCGAATGATCCAGTCCAAGATCAAGCCAATGATGCCAATCACGACCATACCCGACACGACGAGATCGTAGCGCTTGCCCGCGTTTCTTGCGTCGATGATCAGATATCCAAGTCCGGAGTTGACCGCGATCATTTCGGCCGCAACCACAACCAGCCAAGCAACACCCAGCACAAAACGCAACAGATCCGGATCCTGTCGATAGTATTTTTTGCCTGCAAATTCGGCTGCTTGCATGCGATGCGAGGGGGATTGATCAAGCCATTGACCGCTTTTCGCAATCCCATCCACCAATTGTTGAACATCATCTCGACGTTCCTGAATAACTCGATCAGAAACAGCTAAGACACATGAAATGAAATCGGGCCAAACATCCTTGGTCATGAATAGGACGCGACCATAACCTCCAATTTCGGATTGAGCCATGAAGGGCTCGCCTGAAATGATAGCGTCGACGGATCTCGAGTAGAGTGCGGCCGGCATATCGGGTGGCGGCATTTCGACAATGGTGACATCCTTGATCGACATGCCCCGCTCTTGCAAAGCTTTGTAGATGATTAGAAGCTGATTAGAAAAGC
>JAYVBW010000290.1:0-1895 GCA_043750255.1 Pirellula sp. | reverse complement strand
AATGATGACTTGACCAATCGTGCCACTCAAGATGGAATGACTCTTCTTGCTCAAATGCTTCAAATTCAAGGCAAACATTCTGAGGCCGCCGATGTGCTCAAACCATTCGTAACTCGTTACCACAACGAGCCCATGTTCAAACGTCAACTGAATGAGTGGTATCCAAATCCCGATGAAATTATATCCAACTTCCACTTGTACGTTGCAGATGCTGCAAGGCAAGTAAGTGAATTCGACAAGGCAGCCAAGAACTACTGGCAGTCCATCGAACTCGCCCCTGAAAATGTAGATGCGATTATCGGGCTCTATCGGCTGTCTCTCTCGGAAGGCGACTCCAATATGCGCCGAAACAAATTAGTTAAGATCATTGCCGACCTTCGTGGTCGCATTCGTGAGGGCGAAGAACTGCGAAAGAAGTCCAATTCCAGTGAACACGCCTCTTATTCCGTTTGGCTTGCAAATATCTGTAACACTCTCGCTTGGGTGATCGCTAACACCGAAGGCAGCAAGGAAGAAGCTCTCTTTCTAAGCCGAAAGGCCTGCACTCTCTCTCCTGAAAAGGCCGAGTATCTAGATACCCTCGCCTATTGCTACGCTGCAATGGATCGCTATCAAGATGCCGTACAACAGCAACGGCTTGCCGTCGACCTAAAGCCCCACCACCCGGAACTTGTTAAGGCCCTGCACCGTTTCGAAGCGAAACTGCGATCCTCACCGCAAGCTGCCCCCAAGTAAATCTAGGCAGTCTTGCATTTGCCATCGCCCAACTATCGCATGCAATCCGTTTTGGTCTTTTACGCCTGGCAAGCAGCGTTCGAGATAGGTCGCATCACTCACAAAGAGCACATAGGTCCCAGGTAACAAAACAGTCTGGTCGCTTAAAGGAATATGGAGATTGTTACCGAGGTGGCCAGTCCATGTTGTTTCTTCCGTTATTTGCCCTACCATGTTGGTCCGGGATCTTCGGTAGGAAAAAATGTCAATGAGATACTGGCCGAGTGAGGTTTGATCGGCGGATGGGGAATCGGCAGGAGGAGCGAGCGGTTGGGACTTGTATTGCTTTTGCAACTCCAGTACAGCATCTGCTCTCGTCGACGCGATCCACGCAGCTTTTTGCCCCGGTCCTACATCGGATGCAATGAAGAACTCGTTTTTCATTCCTGCAAAAACGGCTTTGTTCCATGTGAAATTCGAACTGTTAACAATGGCTGGTCCATTGAGAATTGAATCTTGCTCCGGTTTCCTTTCAAGGACAGCTACTTTTCTTAATGGATGTGTGAGACAGAATTGGGTCTGCAATCGCGGTGGCAGCATGCCGCGGTACTGTTGCATACCATCCACTTCGTACTGTTCGCAATCTGGCAACTCAGAAAAGGAATTGACAGTCACTGGCGAAAATTGCGTTTCAGGCCCAATCATCAACCCCTGATTCGAAACAGTTGCCGCGAAGAAACTTTGTCGCGACCAAACCAACCCGTCTCCTCTTTCATCGATAAATGCAAGTGAGCGTACTCTCGAGACCGCGCCCAGGCCATCTTTGAGTAGTCCGTAACCGAACAATAACACCGTGCAGATGGCTGCCGTTAGCGGCATCAAAACAACAAGCCAGACTCGCCGCTTGTGTCGATTGCTCCAAAACATTAGTCCTGGAGCTGCCCCGCCCACAAACAAAACAACAAAGACCAAGAACGGTATCACCGGAGTGCGACCGACAGATACAATGAGCCAGTCCCAAAAATCATCGCCAACCCCATGCGACATCCGACTCGTACGATTTCCCGAATCGACTACCAATGGATTCTGTATTGTGCCTGCCAACTTGCTTTTCTCTTCGAACGTATTGAAATGGTCAGATCGAAACCAGTTGTCGAGGTATACTCGTCCGAATCCATGAA
>JAYVBW010000289.1:0-7415 GCA_043750255.1 Pirellula sp. | reverse complement strand
CACTTACTCATGATGATGTTCTAGGCGGGGATCTACTTACCTAAATCATTTCATCGTTGCGACTTAGCGAATTCCGACCCAAAAATGATACACTTCCTGGCTTCATCGCTTTTCCTAATTTCCATAGCCTGTATTTCTATTTCTTATTTTACGTATGGGATTTTTGGTCCTGGCAGGTACACGCCATGGGAGCGGGTCTTGTATGCCCCGGTTTATGCTTTAGCTAGAGTGCTTTGGCGAGTGGAGATCGAATGGCGGGGAGAGTTAGGCGATCCGGTTCGGTTTGAATCGGAGGATGCGAGGGATAAGTTGTTGGGAGATCGAATGTCGGGTGGTGCCGTTTTGATCGCCAATCATCGATGCTCGGTGGACCCGTTTTTTATACAGCTCATCGGGGGCCGGAGAGTGCATTGGATGGTAGCGGGGGAGTATTTCAAGAACTTTTTGTTTGGTCCCATTTTACGGATGTTTCAGGCGATACCTACGAATCGAGGTGGTGTTGACACAGCGTCGACAAAACGCGCCATCGCATTAGCGAAGAGTGGCCGATTTGTTGGTATGTTTCCGGAGGGGCGCATCAATCGGAGCAAGAGTCCGTTACTCTCAATCCGTCCTGGAGCAGCGATTGTTGCCTTGCGGGCAAACGTTCCCTTGGTTCCGGTTTGGATCGAGGGAGCGCCTGTTGGTTGGGCCGTTTACAGTGCGTTGTTTGTGCCAGCCAAGGTTCGAATCATTGTGGGCAACCCGGACCGCTTCGATGCAAATATTAAAGATACGGCGAACCCAACGGAACCAGAGAATGAATCGAAACCAGAGAATGAGGCTAGGGAATTGGAAAAAGTGTCGTATGATCGTATTCAATCGAGAAACGACGCCATAGCTTGGGTCGCCCGCGTGATGGGAGAATCGCTGAGAATGGGGGGGCACTCGCCGGACGACGTTGGCATTGCAGGTCGCAAGTGGTTGGATAGTTGATCACGACCCACTTGATTAATTGACCCATTTAATCAAACCAAGAGGAGCGAGAAATTCGCCGTGTCGAAAACTAAAATCATTTTGGCTGCATTTGTCTGGCTGATCGTATTGGCAATCGGCGTATCGATTTGGAAACTGGTGATCGATCCGGTTCGCACGAAAAGCAAAACAGAGTCAGCTAAACAGCAGGCGGACATGGCGAAAAAGCAAGCGGAAGCAGCGGTTGCGGCCACGTCCGGCACAAGTCGTTTCAGCCAAGAAATTGCGATTGGGCTGGATAGTTTCTCGGGCTACGCCATCTTTCGCACGACGGAGTTTCAAAACCAACTGGCCAATCGTGGTATCAAACTCAAGCTCGTAGAGGATGCACCGGACTACACGGCGCGGGCGGCGGCACTGGAAAAGGGGACTCTACAGTTCGCTTTGTTTCCAGCGGATGCATTGCTCAAAACGTTTTCCAAATTGGAGTATCCACCCGCTACGATCATCGCCATTATCGATGAGACGCGCGGGGCTGACGCCATGTTGGCTTACAAGAAGCGTTTCGAAAACGTGGATCGATTGAATTCACCCGACGTGCGCTTTGTTTTAGTGGGAGACTCACCCAGTGAAACTCTGGCTCGCGTGGTCATTCAGGATTTCGGGCTCAATCAAGTCTCCAAGGATGCGATTGTTTCGTTGGCTTCACCGGAGAAGCTGATCGAGCGTTATCAAAATGCCGCCCCATCAACGAACGATGTCTATGTCGTGTGGGAGCCGTTCGTTAGTCAGATGCTCAAGAACGATGCCTTGCATGTTCTGACCGACAGCTCCAAGTTTACGGGCTACATTGTCGACACGTTGGTCGTCAACCGAGACTTCTTGCTCAAGCATGAACCGGTAGCGGAAGCGGTCCTCGAAAGCTACTTCACGTCGCTGTTCAACTATCGAGACGCAATAAAGCTGTCGCAGTTGATGCTCGCTGACGCCAAGTTGACTAAGCTGCAAATCGAGCCTGAGCAAGCGGCGAAAATGGTGCAAGGCATTCAGTGGAAGAATACGCAAGAGAACTTCGCCCATTTCGGATTACGCCAAGGTGCGATCATCCATATCGAGAATATCCTGGATCGAATTTCGAAGGTGTTGGTATCGACCGGCGCCATGAATCGTGAGCCGGTCGATGGGAAATGGAATCGACTCTATTTCGATCGCCCAATGAAGCAGATCATGTCACGTAATTTTTATCCTGGCGTTCAATCCGAGGCGATTCGAGAGGAACTGGCTTTAAAGGATCTGCCTGAGAAACAATGGTTGGAGCTAATAAGCGTGGGTACGTTGAGCGTGCCGGAACTGGTTTTTTCACGCGGCAGTTCGAATTTGACCGACCGGAGTCAACTCATTCTGAAGGAGTTGGCCGAAAGGCTTCAGGCTTGGCCGCAATATTACCTGATGATTCGTGGCAACGCATCCAATCTTGGGGACGTCGAGGCAAACAAGCAATTGGCTGCCAAACGAGCGCAGGGTGCACTACAATACCTGGAATCGGCTGGGATTCCGAAGCAACGCATGCGAACGATTCCAAGTGACATAACGGGCGAAACACGAGTTACCTTTGGGGTTGGCGAGATTCCATACTAAGATCCTAACGGTTTTCCTGAAAAATGCTCGTGAGCGCGCCTGGACTCGCAGCTCATTCAGGCCAGGAACAGTTACCCTATTCCACTTGAGAACAGAACTTTGAAAGACTTCCGGTCTAGAATTGCTAGTGAGTTACTGTGGGCTCCATCGGTGGCTTTGCCAATGGTTGCTGGAGTTTCAGCTTGGCTGATTTCATGGGCCATTGGAGGTGCCGCAGCACTCAATATTGCGGGACTTGTTCTTGTTTTAGGTAGCGTTGGATGGCTCGCAACTCGGGTGATATTCCTAACCGATGATGTCGCGGCCAAAATCCTTCGCGATGACGCCGAAAAAGCGATCAAGGACCAGGAAGAAAAACTGGATCAGCTTCAGTTCCGACTGAGGTCCGATCGAGACTTTCGAACCACGGATTATTTGACATTGCTACGAACATGCCGAAGCGAGTTTGAAAAATTTGCAAAAAGTCCTGGTATAGTTATCCAGAGCCAAGAAATCGTAAAGCAGGTAGGACAACTTTTCTGGTCGGCGACCGAACAGTTAGAGCACTCGCTGAAGCTGCATGCACTCGCAGAGCAATTGTCTGGCGTTGAAAAGAAAAAGGTACAGGAGCAGCGTGAGAACACACTCGGTGAGATTCGAGAGAGCATCGAACACATGCAGTCGGCAGTAAAGCACTACCAAGAGCTCATGAACAAGGAAACGCAGCGCGACTTAGGAAGTCTTCGCGATGAACTGGATGCATCGTTGCGAGTTGCGAAACGTACCGAAGAACGCATGCGAGAACTGGAGGGGTCCATCGACAACGATTCACACCTAAAGCAATAGTTTAACCGGCGCAGCCGTCTGCGACTCGTTTAACCGGCGCAGCCGCGGACCACCTAACAACCAACCGAATTCAATTCCCTTCCTTACCCACTTTTTTCCAAGCCATTTTCATACACCACTAACAGGAGTCGAGTTTCGATGTTTAGAGCCATTGGCCGTTTCTTTCGTTCAATCGGATACATGTTTACCGGCAAAGTGAATTCGGCTGCCGATTCGATGAGCAATAACCCTACCGTTATCTCGGCAACCTTCGACAAGATCATTCAGGATAAGAAGAAACGTCTTAACGAGTACAAGGACGCGATTAGCGCCATGATCGCTCAGGAGGAAAGCAAAAAAGACAAGCTTTCGACGTTGACCGAAGAAGTTCAAAAACTTGAAAAGCTCAAGTCAGGCGCAGCAGCACGCGCCAAACAGATCGCCGATAAATACAACGGCGATGCGAACGCAGTCCGAAACGATCCCGAGTACCTAAAGTGCCAGTCGGCCTACAAGGACTTTACTAGCACTCTCGTTGAAAAACAACAGAGAGCATCCGAGATCGAAGTGGACCTCAAGCAGTTGATAAGCAACGTCAACGGACACAAGAGTCAGATCCAGTCCTTGATGCGAGATCTGGACAAACTCAAAGAAGAAAAACATGATGCCGTCGCCGACATCCTTTCCGCAACCGAAGAAAGGCAAATTGCGGATATGGTAAACGGTATTTCTAATGACCGAACGAACGAAGAGTTGCACCGACTGAGAGAACTGCGCCAAAAAGCCAGCGCCAATGCGAGAATCTCTCGTGAGTTGGCTGGAATGGATAACCAAAAAGCCGAATCTGAATTCATGGAGTATGCTCAGAAGAGTACTGCAGACGATGAGTTCGACGCACTCATCGGACTTACTGCCAAGAAGGAAACGACTGAGTCGAATACCAGTGATGCCAAGATCCCTGAGGCTTGATGCGGCAAGCCTGAAGCACGTGTATAGCTGTCGACCTCCCACGGTCGGGAGCCCAATCTCGGAAAAAATTCTCTACGATCAAAACGCTCAAACGAAAGCTGACCAAGATGAAACGAATTGGATCCCTGCGATGGATTTCGCTGCTGGCTGCCACGGCCGTATTTATGGGATGTGAAAGCAAACCTGATGGGAAATCGGGGGCCGTTGCTGACTCCAAAGCAAAGTCGACTATCGCACCTAGGTTTTCGCTCGCCTGGAGTGAGTACCCGTCGTGGAGCATTTTTGGAGTTGCGAGCGACGCAGGATTGATCGACGGCGAAGCAGGGAAAATGGGATCAATCGAGAAGAAGTACAACATTGACATTGAGTTGAAGATTGCGACGTACGATAACTGCATCACTCTCTACGGCAACTCCCAAGCGGACGCCGTCTGTATCACCAATATCGACATCCTCGGTCCGGCCGCATCGCGGAAAAGCGTTGCGATCATGCCAACGTCCACCTCCAATGGCGCTGATGCGTGCATCGCTGCCGGAATCGCTTCGATCGACGCGCTGAGCGGTAAAGTAACACATGGTTTAGAAAAGAGCGTATCGCAATACTGTTTTGACCGTTGCCTGGAAATAGCTGGCAAAGACCCGGCGAAATTCCCCTTCTCACAAATGGATCCTGAACAAGCGGCACAAGCTTTTCAAGGAAAGACGGGCGACTTCCAATCGATCATGGTCTGGAATCCCTTTGTTATGCAATCGTTGGATAAACGACCTGATTCTAAGGTTTTGTTCGATTCATCGAGCATCCCAGAGGAAATCATCGATATGGTGGTTATGGGAGCCGACTCGCTGAAGAAGCCTGGTGGCAAAGAGTTCGCGGCTGCCATCTTAGAAACTTTTTATGCGATGAACAAACGGATGGCAGATCCGGCCACAGCCGATAAGACGCTCATAGGCATCGGTGCTAAGTTTGCACAGTTAAAACTCGCCGATATGAAGAAAGTAGTCACCCAGACTCGATTCTATGGCGATCCAAAAGAAGCTATCGCGTTATTCGCAAGCGACAAGTTTCAAAAGGAGACCATGCCGATTGTTAGCAAGTTTTGCGAAAAGTACGGATTGACCCCCAAACCGACTTTCATTTCCTATGGCACGGGTGAGGGTATGATTGATTTCGATAGTTCATTCCTCCAGGCTGTCGAGGCGATTAAATAGACTGCCAACAAGGACGCGACCAACACCAAATTGAGATCCTCGAATGACCCCATGCGACTCTCACTGGATGAGCCTGGCTCTGGAACTTGCAAGTCGGGGTCGCGGTTTCGTTGAACCGAATCCGATGGTCGGCTGCGTTGTTGTTGAGAACGACGATTTGGTCGCATCCGGTTACCATCGATTCTTCGGTGGTCCGCATGCTGAGGTTGAGGCGTTGTCCAGTTGCGATCCAGATCGCGTAAAGGATTCGACCGTTTACGTAACGCTTGAACCGTGCAGCCATTTCGGAAAAACTCCGCCCTGCGTTGATTTGCTGGTGCGACATCGTCCGAAGCGAGTTGTGATCGCCATGCAAGATCCCTTTCCGGAGGTGGCTGGCCGTGGAATTCAATCGCTCCGTGACAACTCGATCCAAGTCGACGTTGGGATACTGGACGAACAAGCGAGAGAGCTGAACGCCCCGTACCTTAAGCTGTTGGAGATAGGGTTGCCGTGGGTCATTGCCAAGTGGGCTATGACGCTCGACGGCGCAATCGCCACGCACGCGCAAGATTCGAAATGGATCAGTAATGAACAGTCTCGTGGAGTCGTTCACAAACTACGAAGCTGTATGGATGCAGTCATCATTGGAATCGGGACAGCAATTGCGGACGATCCGCTCCTAACAACTCGGCTGCCTTCTGGTTCGAGCCAGCCTAGAGTAGCCAAGCGGGTCATCGTGGATCGGAGCTGTCGACTATCACCGCAATCTCAACTCGTTCAAAGCATTAGTGCTGGGCCTGTTATCGTCGCGACTTCGGAACAAGCCGATCAAGCTAGAGTTCGCAACCTAGTCAATGCAGGCTGCGAAGTCCTGTTCATTCCAGAACAGGAGATTTCCTTTTCGTTGCGATTCGTACTCAAGGAACTAGGCAATCGACGTTATACGAATGTCCTTCTTGAAGGAGGCGGGACGTTGTTGGGAAATGCATTTGATCAGGATTTGATCGACCAAATCCACTGCTTCATCGCACCCAAGATAGTAGGAGGATTGGGGGCTGTGCGACCTATTGCCGGAGTCGGCAAATCGCTAATGAGCCAAGCGGGCCAATTGCATAGGATGACGGTAGAGAGTCTGGGGGACAACGTCCATATCTCAAGCTTTCTGAGCCGACGGCGTTAGCCAATTGGCACTCACGTTGCGATTTCGTGAACCGGTGGGCGCTAGCCCCGGGCCTGAATTCGCTGGCGAAATCGCCTGTATTAACATTTAACTACATCAAGTCATCGAGACCATCCAGATTGATGGACGGTTTTTTGTTTTGCCCGCCATAGAACTTGGTGATATCGATTCCCTGGCGTTGCTCGTCTTCCATGAATTTGAGTCGCTGTTCGAGACGTTCGATTCGCCGGTGCATTTGCGGAATCATCTCGATCGATGTGTCTTGAACTTGGCGGCGAGGTACGGTCGGATAGCCTAGATGACGATGCATTGCCGCGAACAGAAAAAGGGGTTCTTTGCGGCGATTGGCAAATGCAATTTTTCCCTCGCGCTCGCCAAACAGGATCGGATACTCGGCTTCCGCATTTTCGCCCAAATGCCTTTTACGATAGTGCACGAACTCTTCGCTACGCCCGTAAATGAGGTCGGCAATATCGACGATCCCTAACTGTTGGCGAACGACCAAGATCCATTCACGCCACTCGGGCGAATACAACGGGTCATCACTCATCGCCTTCAGTCCTTGGTCGTAGTTCAAGCGATTGCGGCACAGGACTTCAAATTGATAGAAAAAGAAGCCTTGGCGATTGTCCGATTTGGCTCGGTATTCCGCTTCAAAACGAAGAACACTGAGTGCAGTC
>JAYVBW010000288.1:0-8441 GCA_043750255.1 Pirellula sp. | reverse complement strand
CTGCCCGATTTGGGTGTGTCCGCAAGCTTCGTCTGCTTGAAACCGGGAAAATTTCCGGCATTATGCGGGCTCAATCGCGATCGGGTTCGCTCCATCGGTATGAAAAGTCGTTTCGATTTAAGTATTGTCCATCGGATCGCGGCCTACGCCAAGGATACAAAATCGGATGTACTGCATGCACACACCCCCAGAACGGCATTGATTGCAAGCTTTGTCGCAAAAAGTTGCGGACACCCTTGGGTCTACCACGTTCATTCCCCTACTGCTCGCGACTCCACCAGAGCCATCATCAATCGGGTTAATGACTGGGTTGAAGCCTACTCCCTGCGAAACGCAGACCACATTATCACCGTCTCGAAATCGCTTCGGCGAGAAATGCTTTCTCGCGGTCATTCACGCAGCAAGATAACGGCGGTAGCCAATGGAGTTGCTGAGCAGCCTCCCATCGAACCTATGGCGAGACTCGAACAACAGCACTGGAAACTTGGAATGGTTGCCCTTATTCGTCCACGAAAAGGGATCGAGGTCTTGCTCGAGGCGATTGCAAAGCTGAAGGAGGCAAGGAATCGAATCACACTCGAAGTGATCGGTGGTTTCGAAACTCCTGAGTATGAATCGAGCATTCGTGGACTCATCCATCGATTGGACCTTGGTCGGATTGTCAACTTGCGTGGCTTTACCAAAGACGTGCCTGCGGTCATGCGAACTTTCGACGCGATGGTACTGCCCAGCTTGTTTGGAGAAGGGATGCCGATGGTCGTTTTGGAAGCTCTGGCTTGTGGCGTACCTGTGATTGCGACCAGCGTCGAGGGGACCCCAGAGGTGATCCGACATGGACTAGAGGGATACCTTGCGAGGCCTCAAGATGCAGAGTCGCTTTCACAAGCAATCCAAGTTTTCATCTCAGACCGTTCGGCTTGGAGTCGCATGAGCCGTCTGGCAGTTGAAAGACACCGTCAAGGGTTTTCGGACGTCAAAATGGCCGAAGGAATCGCACGAGTTTACCGAAAGCTGCTTCAGCGATTTCCTAAGGAGTCCCGTTGGTAACTAGTGTGTCAGCCGCTTCGCGGGTTAAACGAGTCGCAAAGCATGTTTAACCGATCGGAGCGATTAGCGCAGATCGCGGACTTCCAAAAAACTCTCAGGTTTTTTTTGCCAGTGCAATGCCAGTCGGCGAATCCAGATTCTCAGCAATGACTTCCGGCGGCCCAACGCCAAGAATCGTACCCCCCTCAACCCCACCGCCAGGGCCAACGTCAATCACCCAGTCGCAGCATCGAATCAACTCCATGTGGTGCTCGACGACGATGACCGTATTTCCTTTTTCCACCAAGTCTTGCAGTACACCGATGAGGCGGACGACGTCATCCATATGAAGTCCGGTTGTCGGCTCATCCAGCAAGTAAAGCGTTTTACCGGTACCGGGCTTGGCTAACTCACTTGCCAACTTAATCCGTTGCGCTTCACCACCGCTAAATGTATTCGAGGGCTGCCCCAGTGCAATGTAGCCTAGGCCGACCTGCACTAGGCATTGCAAAGGAACTCTCAATTTCGGGATAGCATCAAAGAACTCAGCCGCATCCAAAATACTCATGTCCAAACAGTCCGCAATCGACTTTCCTTTGAACTTCACAGCGAGCGTTGATCGATTGAATCTTCGACCACGGCATTGAGGGCATGGAACATAGACATCGGCTAAAAAACTCATTTCAAGTTTTTGTCGCCCCTGTCCACCACAAGCCTCACATCGGCCCGCACCGGCATTGAAACTAAATCTCGCTGCGTTGAATCCACGTTGCTTGGCATCCTTGGTTTTTGAAAAAACCGCTCGAATTTCGTCCCAAAATCCACAGTACGTGGCCGGAATGCTGCGAGGTGACCGACCGATTGGGGATTGGTCAATTTCGATTAGCTTGTCAATTCCATCGCCTCCATCGACCTTCCGGATATGCGATGGCAGTGCCTCGCCGCTAAGGGTTTTTCGCACCGCGACCGCCAACGAATCATGAACAAGGGTACTTTTGCCACTCCCGCTCACTCCAACGACACCGACGAAACGCCCCAAGGGAAACTCCACGCGGACGTTGTCCAAATTGTTCATTGTGATACCCGATAGAATCAACGACGGGTGCGTTGCGCCAACCGTTCGTTTTCGACTAGTTGGCATTGGGACGATGCGCTGAAGGTATCGTGCCGTCAGCGATTTGGAATGGCTTAAGAATTGTTCGGGCGCACCGTATGCGACCACTTCACCACCCAAATGGCCTGCTCCAGGCCCAATATCTACGAGCAAATCTGCGGCTCGCATGACCTCTTCGTCATGTTCCACTACCACGACGGTGTTGCCCCGTTGCTGCAACGCACGAAGCGAAGCGATCAACCGCTCTGTGTCGCGTGGGTGCAAACCCACCGATGGCTCATCGAGCACGTAACAAACGCCGATAAGTCCCGTTCCTATGCTCGTCGCCAATCGGACCCGCTGCAATTCGCCTCCGCTCAATGTTTCCGCTGGGCGATCTAAAGTCAGATAGGATAGGCCCACCTCTCGCAAAAAAGAGAGTCGCTGCAAAATTTCGCGAACGATCAGAAGCCCAATCTTGGCTTGCCGATCGGTAAGTTTCAAATTTCCAAACCAATGAATGACTGTATCCAATGGCATCTTCGTAATTTGAGCTATCGAAAAACCATTGAGTCGAATGGCTAACGATTCCTTTCGCAATCGCTGGCCGTCACACGAAGCACACTTTTTTTCCGGCTTGCCATCGAGATACCCAAAACCCTCACATGCAGGACAAGCTCCATACGGACTATTGAAGCTGAAAGTGCGAGGCTCAATTTCTAAAAGGCTTACTCCACATGCCATGCATGCAAAGCGGGTGGAAAATGTGCGTTCAATCGGAGCCGCCTCATCCGGAACGATGGCCGAAGTCTCAACCAAACCGTTACTGAGTCGCAGCGCAACAGCGACTGCCTGTTCAATTCGCTCACGACTTTCTATGCGAACCACAAGTCGATCCACAATGGCCGAGATCGAATGGTCCTTTCGGATCGCGAGGGTTGGGAGCGATTCAATTTCGTAGAGCTCACCATCGACTCGCACGCGAAGCAGCCCCGCTTTGGAAATGCGCTCGAACACATCCGCGTGTCCCCCCTTTCTTCCGATCACCATCGGAGCCAGCAGAGTTAGCTTGACTCCATTGGCAAGTTCGCAAATGGTATCGATGATTTGGCTCGGAGGCTGGCGATCGATGGGTTGTCCGCATTGATGGCATGCCGGCGTAGCAATGCGTGCCATCAGCAATCGCAGGTAATCGTAGATTTCGGTGACGGTGCCAACAGTGCTGCGCGGGCTCAAAACTCCTTGCTGCTGATCAATACAGAGTGCCGGCTGCAAACCGCGAATGAAATCGACGTCAGGCCGCTCCATTTGATCGAGGAACTGCCTAGCGTAACTCGACAAACTCTCCATGTACTGTCGCTGCCCCTCCGCGAAAAGCGTATCCAGGGCAAGAGAGCTTTTTCCACTACCGCTGACACCTGTAATGACTGTCAACTTGCCCCTCGGAATGTCCAAGTCGACATTCTTGAGATTGTGTGTTCGAGCACCGCGGATTTCAATGGAGCGAACAGCCGGAGTTTCGATGGGAACAATCTTCGGCACTGCCGATGCAGATCTCCCCTTCTTCATTTTGCCAACCCAGATTCGTAAAGCATGTACAACTTAGGTTCGAAAAGGGAATTGATCGGCGACGGTATTTTTCCATTGTCGAGTGCAAAATTTTGTGAACCTTGAAAGATCTCGTTCGACAAGTACTTTCGAGGCAGGTCCGCTAGCTTGATCGTGCGAAGGTCGATTGTGTTAGTTGTTTTGACTGCTATTTGGAATCCCCATTCGCCGAAAGAATTGAGGTGGGTGAGATACGGAACCACGCGGAAGTCTGCCGCCGTAATGGTGGCTTCGATACACCAAAATGCCTCGCGTGTGATGATGGGGGAACTGCTCTGTGTTACAAACGCACCATCCGCCGCCAGGATTCGGTGGATCAGTTTGTAGAACTCTTTGCAATAGAGTTTATTGAGCACTTCGCTATGGGGATCCGGCAGATCAATGATAATACGGTCGTACCATGTGCCACTCTCCTGCAGTCGTGCGAATGCCTGTTGAACATAGTTGAATGCGTCGGCATGAATGATCTGGACCCGTGGGTCGAGGAGACTGTCGGCGTTGAGCTTGCGGATGACTGCAAAGCGTTTGCTCAGTTCGGTCATGCTGGGATCGATATCGACAAGCTCGATCGCTTCGACCGCCGGAAATTTTAAAACTTCTCGAATAGCAAGTCCATCACCACCTCCCAAAACGAGCACCTTTCTTGGCGGTTTCCCTAAACTCATGACTGGGTGGACGAGAGACTCGTGGTAGCGGTGCTCGTCCAACGCTGCGAACTGCAAATGCCCGTCGAGATACAGCCGCACCTCGCCGTTACGAGGGTGACTGGTAAGAACGATTCGTTGATACGGTGTTTGCTCCGAGTAGATCATTTCATCGGCAAAAAGTTGTCCCTCCGCAAATTGCGTAATCAACCCGGATGCAAAAAGCCCGGCAAGCAGTATCCCAATTACAAGAAACGCATATTTCCAATACCCTCGCACTTTCGGATGTGAACTTTTAAACAATGTCAAGGCTATCGCAGCAACGGAAATGTTGAGCAAACCTATCGCAAACGACGAACGAAAGAGTCCCAGACTCGGAAGCAACAAAAGCGGGAAACCGACCGATCCTATCAATGCGCCGATGTAGTCGAGGCTGAGAACATGAGCTAACGATTCCGAGAAACTAGCTGATCGCGACAGGATGCGAGTTAGTATTGGTATCTCAAGTCCCACCAACGTACCGATGAGCAAGATGAGTCCGTACATTACCGGTTTATACAGGGCATAGTAAGGAAACACCAAAAACAGCAGTGCCGCAGACAATCCGCCCACCAAAGCGACTGCGATTTCGATTTGTATGAATCGCTCGACAAGCTGATCATGAATGAACTTGGTTAAATAGGAACCGATCCCCATTGCAAACATAAAGAGACCAATGGTAATCGAAAACTGCGCAACGCTATTGCCTAGTAGATAGCTGGATACGGCCGCGATGATCAGTTCATACGCGATCCCGCAAAGTGCGACGATCAATACGGATAAGAGCAGCCATGCGGTTTGATGTGGCGATAAATCTATTCGGATCTCTGTATCGACATCCGATCGAGGACTACTTCCCAAAACTGAAGCCTTTGGAGCCGGTTCGAGCTCGAGCCGCCGAACTAGAGCTACTCGACATACGACTACTCCTGGCCGAGCTGACAGCCGTCTTGTGATAATTGGCTGGGCTCATTGGCGTATTGGAAAATCCGGGTTTGTTGGCTGACATTGCCCCGGAGTAATAGCTATTTTGGCGGCCCATCATCGAGCCCAGCATATAACCCATCATCATTCCGCTTGGACTGAACCCATAGCCATGCGGCCGATGGTTATTGTTATTGTCGGAGGCCACAAGTCGATTATTGGAAACATCCATAGTTACGGTAAACTCTTTGGACTCGCCCAGATCTTGAACCATGTTTTGGTTCGAATCCTTGAATCCGACGATTTCGCCGCCCGGTGACATGCTAACGCCAACTGGAGCGTTCATGGCCTTTACTTCGTTTAGTTTTGCAGCATACTTTTTGAGGAAGTCGGACTCTTTCGTAGGATCTTGTTTCTCAGGCTCGATCGCTTGGATCTCGGCGGTACTGCTAACTTCTGCGTTTCCATCGGTCGCGGAAATAGTAGCTTCACTTCCCTCTTTGGTCGCGGCATTCTTGGTTACTGCCCCTTCATCCAGGACGGCGACCAAAGCGTCGACGACCTTGTTCAGATCCACAACATCCACACTTTGGTCCATGCAGCCGACGGAAAAGGCGAGCAATGTGCCAACTGGAAGAAGGGCCGCAATAGAAAACTTCATGGGAGTGACTCCGTTTTGGATGTGATTAATGGGGAACAGGCTGGCAGCCTGGATTATTCATTAGCCGTAGGGCGCAAGCCCATTGCCGCTGGCTTTGGCACCGCAGGAGCCATTTCTTGTAGCGGAGTGGCGCAAGCCACCCGGTTTTACACGAGTTTTCTCGCACAACACCGGACGGCTCGCGCCGTACCGCTACCAAAGTCAGTGGCGTTGTGCTAGCGCCTTCCGGCTAATCATTAGCTACCCAGTGAATAATCCTGGCTAACCTTTAGGCGCGAATGTCGTAGCATAGGATCTTGTCTTGTTCTCGGATGTACAATTTACCTTCGAGAATTACTGGATGGGACCAGCTTGGTCTTTCACCGTTGCCAGTTCCGGGAATTTGAAACGAACTGATTTCCTTGTATTCCGCCGGACTGGCTTCGGCTAAAACCATTTTCCCGCTCTCGTATCGAATGTAAAGTCGATCTCCACCAGCGATTACGACTGCCGACCCTGTTCCTGATCCTTTTGTAGCCCATTTAACTTCGCCTGTCATGAAGTCAGCACAGTATGGTCGGCCAGCGGAATCCGAATCGCCATACAAGTGTTCTCCGACCAAGACCACGCCACCATGCTTGTTCGACAACTTCGTATTCAAACCATACACCGCTTTGATCGCAACGCCGCCGTTTTCCGAAGGCACCTGTTTGACCAACGCTCCTCCACGGTTGTAACCGGCGACGAAGAATGCTAGATCATCGCGAACGATAGGTGTCGGAATTACCGCAGTAGTGTATTCAATTGGATAGGTCCAAAGCAACTTTCCATGCTCCGAGAATCCCATCATTCCACTGCCAGTCGATTGCACGTAGACTTTTAGGTTACCAACATGCGAGATGACAATAGACGAATGTCCTGCTCCGATATCTGCCGGATTCTTGCAGGTCCAAAGCGTTTCCCCCGTCTTCTTATCCAACGCAACGACAGTCGACGTCGGCCCGCCTGGTGTACAAATCACTTTATTGCCGTCGACGAGAACGGATTCGCTATAGCCCCAACTATCCGCCCCCTTTCCATTATCATTTTTTGGTTTCTTGCCGCCGAAGTTTTTTTCAAAATGCTTCCGCCAAATTTCCTTCCCATCGGATGAACTACAGCATATCAACTGTCCTTCGGGAGTCACGACGTAGACTCGACCGTCGTCCACTGTAGGAGTACTCCGTGAACTTTGCCAATTAGATTGGCCGCTTGTCCAAGGAGCACCGGTTTTTGTCGCCCAAAGCTGTTTGCCAGTGGTTTTATCAAAGCAGCTCAAATACTCGTCGGCATCTTTTTGAGTCGATAGACCATCTCCCAACGTGTACATCTGGTTACCGACAATGGCGAGACTTGAATAACCTCTCCCCGCGCCAGAAGCCTCCCAGAGCAGCTTTGGACCTTCCTCCGGCCAGGATTTCAGCAACTTAGAATCGTTGACAACGGCAGTTCGATTCGGACCCCGAAACGTTGGCCAGTCCTCTCCAAACATGAGGGAAGCGTTCGCAAGAATCAGTCCAAGTGCAACGTTGAAGGCGAATTTTCGTGACAGAAGGGGTCGAATCATGTTATCTTTCCAAAGTGTGACTGTGCGGTGGGTTAGCAGCGGTTCTTGCAAACGGGACCGTAATATTCTACGTTTCGGAAGCGTCAAGATATAGGGCTTATTCCAGAATAGTAGTGGCAATTAACGCAGGCTTGGCGATAAGTGTGTTCGCCAGTCCCCACTGAAAAATCATCTAGAAATCATCTAGAAATCATCTAGAAACCACCGAAAAATCACTGTCGTGACCGCCATGCCCTAATGACTTGCAACCCAGGTCAGGGAGCCCAGTTTTCCTAAAGATTTGTTACCTTATGGAAAGTCGAACCAGTCCTCGTTCCCCTGTTAGGTTGAGATAATGAAGTCATATAAGTACGTCAGCTACGCGTGGGATGATAAAAAGGCAGCGAGTTTCGATCCGGTTGGCCGACTCATCTATCGATCCAATCTTCTCGGTTCCGATCAGCGAATAACCAATACCGGCGGCGGAAACACCTCGGCCAAAATTTTAGAAAAGGACCCTCTCAACGGGAACGCGACCGAAGTGCTTTGGGTCAAAGGATCCGGCGGCGATCTTCGGACCTCCACCCGCGAAAATTTTTCATCGCTTTATCAACTGAAGCTTCTGGACATGCAGTTGTTGTATGCGAGCCGACCCGACAAAGGCTACAAAGGACAAGCCGAAGACGACATGGTCGGAATGTACACGCATACGACATTCAACCTAAACCCGCGAGCTTCGTCGATCGATACACCACTTCATAGTTTTTTGCCTGGCAAGCATGTCGATCATATGCACCCCAACGCGATTATTTCAGTTGCAGCCAGTCACCGTTGCCAAGAACTTACTCAAGAAATTTTCGGCGGAGCCATGGCCTATGTGCC
>JAYVBW010000287.1:0-1681 GCA_043750255.1 Pirellula sp. | reverse complement strand
TGCATGCGATTCACCAGGAGATAGGGACGTTGAAAATGCATTTGGAGGAAACCCCGAAGTGGACTGACGCCCAAGCACTGAGGCTAGCTGCGCTCTATGAATCAGTGGGGCTGCCGCAACAAGCCGCGTATTGTCGACAACAGGTCACGGCACGCCACTGAGATGATGACTGCTTCCGGTGGGTGACGTTGACGCAGACTCTGGCGCTATCATGCTCACTACGGAAGCTCTAGTCAGGAGCATGTTTACCAATGTCGGTTTAAGAGTTTTCCCATCCAGGACGACGACCACTTTTTTGTTGTCACATGGTATGTGGAGCGAAACGCAGTGCGTGCCAACTTGGTCGATCGATCTCAAGGTTGGCGATGGGAATTTAAAGCATGCTCATCGCCTTGCTGTTAGAATGCGGTGCCACTTCTTTTTGCCCTTTGTCAGTTTACTTTACGCGATAGGCCTGAGATTAGCACGGTCCAGTGGCCATTCTAAGGCTGAGTAACATCAATCGTTGTAATCGTCCTCGCAGACCGATGAATCTCGAATCCTGATTAGGTGATTCGGACGGTCAGTGCGATAGTACTCGAAATGTTGCGAATAAGGCTGCTTCGCCGGAAGATGTAGGAAACGTTGATCGATGCCCCACTTGCTTTCGGTAATCACTGTTCCGTCTCGCAGAATACCTTGCACAAGGGCCGTGTGCAAAATGCTCCCCATTTCGTCTCGATAGATCACGATGTCGCTAGGACTCGGATCGGCGACCAGCTCATAATGATTTTCGCAAAGAATTCGGTCTACATCGATCCCCTTCAAAAGAAATCGTCCGTCGGTGAAAACCCATCCGTGGCAGTTGGCCATCTTGTCAGCGTCTTCGCGATGAATCATTGCATTGCCGAAGATTTTAAATCTCATTTCAGACGACAATGCGTACGCTTCGAAACGGTTGTCGTCGATCGCAAATCGATAGAGCGGAATACTTGTCCCCTCATCCGTCATAGCTAAAGAATGGTCATCTAGCTCAACCACACCAGGAACGATTTCTGAAATTCCCATAAAATCGACGGCTGAACTAAGGATTTGTATCCGATGGTAGGACCAACCTGTCATCATTAAAGCGAGAAAAATTAACAACCATGAAGAGGTGTATCGCCGAAGTGTGACCGCAGAGCCGTGATGCGTGCTTGCATGATACGCACAAAACGTCATTGTTATAAACAGCAGCAAACAGCCGAGGTCGGTATAGAACTCAAAATTGCTCGCGAAATGGACTCGAGATTCTTGAAGCAAGTCAATCGCAATAAAAGAAGCTGCACCGACCGACAAAACTCTGTGAAAGGCCTCAATCGACCTTCGCTTTTCTGCACCGAAACCAACCCTCCAAATACTGCGAGCTAGCAGCAAGACACTACCGCCTAAAGAGAGGACTAAGGCAGAAATGAGGACGGTGGAATTCAAAGTTGAATAGACTGCATAGTGAGCGAAGCAATAGTCATCGCAGAAACGACGATGAGCGTATTTCAAAACAAACACAGACGGAAACTAAAAGTTTCGCAGATGGAGTTTTTCACCTCTATGCTTTGATCTCAAAGATCGCTTCGACCTCGACCGCTGAATTGGTTGGTATCTGAGCGAATCCCAATGCGCTTCGAGCATGGTAACCATCGCCGGTCTTTCCGAATATTTCATG
>JAYVBW010000286.1:0-7056 GCA_043750255.1 Pirellula sp. | reverse complement strand
TAACGTTGCAACTCAAAGTTATATTGATTGTACCGAATGTTTCGCAGTTCGGATCGGAGAGTTTGCCACACAGAGTCTTCAAAACGGTAGTAAGTTCGCTTGGCCTGTTGGTACTCGATCAGAACTTGACGGTACTGATTTCGTTCCTGCATGCGTGTAAGTGGTGAGTCCCACTGCAAGCTGGTCCTTAATCGTCCCGCTTTTCCACGAAGCGACAGCGGATTGTCAGTTGCGTTGGTTAAGTCGCCAGAAAACACCACATCAAGGCTGCTCTCTAGGCTATCCGCAACCACTTCGATGGCTCGCCATGTATCCACGAGGCCAGCTCGGGTATTCATCCAGTCCAAGCGATTGTTTCTTGCGATCTCAACCGCCTCTTCCGGCATGAGGTCTACAGGAGGCAGAACGACGCTTTCGATTCTCGCCCGAGCCTGCAAAACTTGGAGGGCCAAAACGTCTTCCGCAAACTCTGCAAGGATACTCTGACTTGGAAGAAGAGCCTGATCGCGAAGCGTCTCAAAGAGTTTCCGTTCGTCGCTTTCGTCTCTCTTGGTTAGCAACTGCGCAAGATCGGAATCCAGTTTTTTGATTTTCGTTTCGCGATTTTGAAAGCGCTTTTCCAATCTATCGACATCGTCGGTCAGGATCTCAGGTAAAAGCTTTATTTCGCCTGAATCGAGGAGCGCAATATCTAGCGACTCCGTGGGCAATAGATTGCATACCGTCGATCGTTCCTGTTGATAAATTTCTCGCAGCCGAGCCAACTCTGCTTCTCGGGCATCGGAGACGTTCCGAAGCTTTTCGATATCTTGGCGAATTTGCGCGATATCTCTATCTAACAGTGTGCGGCGAATGGATTCGATATTGTCGATTCGACCTCGAATTTCGCTAACTGCTGATGCGGTATCTTGGTTCCATTTCAAAGCGCGATACTTGGTCCCGGTTCCTTTTTCAATTTGAATGGGACTTAGCTCTAGCAGCTTTCCATTGCTGTCGCCGATTGAATTGCGCAACTCGGCAACCTGATCTCTTCGTTGTTTCAGCTCTGAACTAAGCAGGTTGAACTGGTCCAGGATAGGATCCTTGATTTCAATGCACACATAGGGTGGCAAGCCCAACGTGCCTTTAAAGTTGTCCATTGACTGCTCATAGTTGAACCGCAGTTGCAACAAATTGGCTTGCGACGAAATCAACGATTGACGAGCTTGGGCTACTTGAAGCTGCTGGCTTGGAATTACGTCTTGGCTCGCAGGGATGATCAGCAGTTGCTCTCTAAGAGTGTCTTCGAATCGTGCGAGATTCTCTCTCTGCCTCGCAACGTTTTCTACCGCGTTGCTGATTTGAAGTTGATTCTGCACGAGGCCTAAGAATCCGCCAACGGTTGGCACGGCACCACCGCCACCAAATCCACCCGCGTTATTGTTCTGGACCGTTCCGACGGTACCGAAACCACCGCCCAGGCCCGTAAAACCTTGCAAACCTGCTCCGCCAAACAGGCCACCTCGACGTGTAGGACCAGGTTCTGCGACTCGCCCAACGGTGACAGTCGTATAGAAACCAGTCCGGTATCGTTCAAATGCTCGCACGTTGTAGAGGAGAGTTCTTTCCGCCAGGGTCAATCGCTCCATGATTACGTCGCGGCCAGCGCCCCGAAGCAGAGGTTGTAACAAAGTGATATCAAAAACAGTCGTGGCAGTTTGTGTGTCAGGTCCGGCCAGTTGCCAAGTAATCGAGTTGGCAAATCCGGCGACCAAAGTAGCACCGTTGGTAAACTGACGTTGCAACGCTACACCACGAGGTCCGCGAGAAAATAGTCCCGTGTTAAGAGTCGAGCGACTCGATCCGCCGCCACCGCGTCTTAGCGATCCATCGGCCGCGTAGGATGTGCTATAGCCAGCAAACAACTGGTTTCCCAGAAAAAACCTTTCTGAACTAACATCGAGCGCGGAAAGATATAAAGTTTCGATCTCGGATTGATAGACGGTGTTATGTAGTACCGCCGTCCTGACGGCCGCATCGGCATCCAGCACTAGGACACCTCGTTCGTCCAACGGTAGGTACTGCCACCAAATTGGATTCTCCGCCGTGTTGGTTTTGCCATTCACATCCCATAGTGGATAACCTTTTTTGCCGTTGATAACCTTCATGTATTGGTGAGCCGTATTGTCGTCTTCCGGCATCGGTGGTCGGTCGGGATTGAATGGATCGAACATTCGCGATGCTCGGTCCATCTGAATATTCGGTATGGCTGGCGCGCACGCATCCGCGATCTTTTCGTTGATGACCTTCGCGACTTCTTGATCCGCCCGGTTTCGGTAGTGAGCTCGATTGCAACCGGAAGACAGACAGACCGCGCCGGACAAGAAAGCAACGCAAGTCAGTTGCAAGCTACGTTTCAACACATTCCGTTTGCGAGCTTTGTCACTCATTTCAGAACCGCCACCAGCATAAAGGGAAAGTCAGGAACTCAACTTTTCCTTCTTCGGCTTTTAACGATCCTGCTGTTTAATCCTGGAATGCCTGCCTTGCACGAACTGCGTAATTTGACTGTCTTACCAATTATTCCGATAGTCCGTGTCCGGCTGAGGACAGCCGGACCTACGTGCGGACACAAGGGCTACGTGGGGGGTTACGTGGGCAGTTCTAGGAGTCTCGCCATTCGGTGGAAATCACTGCCCGTCTCAATAAACCTTACTTTTGTCACCAGTGTTTCCGGATCCACTAACTTTTCGAAAGGCACAAAAGAAATATTGAACTGACCGCCTACAGAGACCATGACTCCGTTCAGTTTTTCTTCGATGAGTGCTCGGAATGCCCCCACACCAATTTGGGAACCCAGCATCACGTCGAAGGCGGTTGGAACACAACATCGCGACTCGTATCCTAATTGCAAACCGTTTATCTTGCGGCTCCTTCCGGTTTTCGTTTTGTACGCGTCACTCAGCATTGTCGCGAATGCTTTACCGATCGCAATGTTCGTAATCGCTATGTGCCCGTGATCGTCGCGGGCGATGCCATCTAAATAAGAATTGGGTAAATAAACTGCCAGACCTTCAGCAATAACGATCACTCCATAATTCCTGCCAACCTTCTCGCGAGCGATCATAGTTGCGACCATCTTGTCGACAACCGCATTGAGATTCATTACCTTTCGGGTTTTTACCGTACCATCCGCCTGGGTGCTCGATTCCGTATTTTGAAGAGGACCAACGATGTCTTCAACGCTTAGAACCATGCTCGCATCCCCTGCGATCGAAGCTCCGTAAGCTAACCAACCTGCCGATCTCCCCATGGCTTCGCATAGAAAATAAGCCTGGCCTGCTGCCGCGTCCCTATTCAAGTTTCGAATTTCATTTGCAAGCGTTTCGGCAGCGCTAAAGTAACCAAAGGTGAAATCGATTCCCTCGTAGTCGTTGTCGATGGTCTTGGGCAAATGGATAACTGGCATTCGAACGTGGTCGGCCGACAGTGTGTCCTGGTACAGTTTCATCTTGTTGGCAGTCTTAAGCGTGTCATCCCCACCTATGCTGATGAGTGCATCCACGCCCAAGGACCTCAAGGCCAAGTAAACACGATGCAACGGGGCTGATTTTTCAGCGTCCAAGAGATGCGAAGGGCTCGAAACACCTTTTCCCGGGTTTGATCGTGCCGTACCGATCATGATCCCAGGCTCCGTTCGCGAGAACTCCAGTCTTTCCAGGGTTAACTTCAGGTACTGCTGGCCCTCGATCAGTGGCTTCTTTGGATCGAAATCAATCAAATTTGAGTAACCATGTTTGATGCCGACAACCTCAACGCCAGCGTTTAATAAAGTAAATGCGGCCGATGAAATCACGGAATTCGCCGCAGGTGCAGGACCACCTGCAAACAATATGGCTACTCGCTTGATGGCCGTCATGGTGGATGCTCTTTAATAATGGAAATGCGGGAAACACTAAGAAACGGCGACGATTGTAGCTAAGACCTTCAGAATGTCCAACGGTCAGGCAGACTAGGCAATTTGGAGGAGTTGTTCTCAATTTTCGGTTTATGCACTTACAAAATCACGGTTGCTACCCCTACCCGGCATGATGATTGAATCGCTGATACCAAAAATACCGAATGTAACGCTTGTTACGTTAATTCCAAACGCAATATCCTAGGTTGAGATTTGGATTCGAGATGTCAGTGACTCTAGATTTGGAAACAACAAAACAATGCACAGGCAATGCATTCCATCGACAGCTAATTCCTTCATGGTTTGCAATGGCTCTTGGGCTAGGACTCACGACAAGTTTGAATCAATCGATTTCGTTTGCCCAGTTCCAGGCTGGGGACTTGCCAGCTTCGCCATGGTCCAAAAGTGCCGACGCCCGTCAAACTCAAATCAAGAGCATTGGAAATAGCACGTCAAACGAACGGTTGCGTCAACCTGGAATGCGGGTGCCATCTGTTCTTTCCTTTCAGTCGGCAGTGACAGAAGATCGTCGTTCTGTCGAACGTCAAGTCAATGAATCGTCGCGTCCAGCCCCGGTAACTCTCATGGGGCCCGTGACGCCAAATGAGGTACCAACCAAGAGCACAAATCCAATTGAACAAGCACCGAAAAATCTAACGACCGCCTTGCCATGGCACGCGTTGCCCCAGTTAAAGCCAATCGAAGCACAATCCGATTGGCATCGCGTGCAGGCAGGCGGTCTAATTCTTGAAGACGATAGCAAGCTCTTTGCGGAAATTTTGGAACAAGGCCTGGATTCGCCACGGCAGCAATTAGCCACGAACGGCAATAGCGGTATTGGCCCAGGATTGCCCGATCGAGAAAACATGGCTGCCGCTCCCATGCTGACTTCTCAAATGGCATCGTCCAAGAGCCCAAGCAGGAAACCATCGTTGGCTCATTCGGTTCAAGTGGTGAACCCAATCATTCAAACCGGTCCCGTGGCTTTTTCCGAAGAAAACGCATTAACCGGCCAAGATGAACGCATGACAAACAAACCTAAATTTGACGATTTTGAAATGACACGGATCGCGTTGGCACAACGCGTAAGTCATGAACGGTTATCGGACCCCGTTGCAGCGCAGTCGCGTGCTCCAGAAATTCTTGAGTCACTGCCTGGTTGGCAAGCCATCGAACGAGAATTAAAGCATAGTCTGGAGCAATGTGACTCATTGCTAAAACGAGGCGCCGTTCTTAGTGCTAGGGAGGAAGCGAGCCAGGGCTTAATTCGTCTATATCGAACTATGGATTTGCATCGAGGACGCATATTGAGTGAGCCAGCCTTCGAGAAAGCGATGACTGCGCTTCGTGAGGAAGCGGATTTCCAAAAAATCTTTGGAGGCTTGGGAGTTCAGGGGATCGTCGACAACCATACCACCGACGCGCTCAAGAACAGGCCTTTAGATTCCACTTCCCCCGAAATGGCTGCCATGCACTATCGGTGGTTTGCCCGCTACCAATTAGTTGCGGCATCCGATGGGCATCCGTGGGCAGCCGACCTGCTCTATGCCTATGGCAGGACGCTTGAAAAAGATGCCGAACTCAATCCAGCTCGTGCGGTTATGTTCAGAAACCAAGCCGTCATCCTATATCAAGCCGCTACGCAAACAAAGCCAACGCAGAGCGAGGCGGCCAATCAGTTGGGTTTCGTACTCATTCACTTGGACAGAATTGATGACGCATACACCGCGCTAGCAGCTTCCATCCAGATTAAACCAAATGCAAACGCTTGGAATAATCTGGCAGAAGTGTTTCGTCGACGCGGTGCCGGTGCGAACGCAGAATATGCTTCACAACAGGCCGCCGCTTTAGTCGCCGGAAAACCACAGTACAGTCCTGAGAATCCTGAAGTTACCGAAGTGGATCCAGCATTGTTTGCAAAGTATAGTCCAATGCCGTTAATGGCATCCCCATCCCAAAACTTTTCCTCTAGCAATGCGCCGACGAATGTTTTTAACGGGAGCGGCTCCAGCGTTCGCAATGCATCCTCTAGCAACAGTCTGTTCTCAAAGATCTTAAGATAATGACTACTCAATTCAAATTGGACATTTCGGGCAAGCGGTGCTTGGTTTTGGCACTATGGTGCGTTATTGCAGGCCCGTCTTCCGAAAACCTTTTAACTGCGCAATACGCCAATCCCCAAACGCAGAATGCACTCAGTACGTCGCCGCAGAGCCAAGTCGACTTTCCAATAAATCCAGTACGTCCAGCGAATCACCAAGTAATGAACTACGAATCGGTAGTTACGGGCGACGCTGGCAAGTCGATGCAATCATGTGGCTGTGGGGGCACCGTGGGTTGCAGTAGCTGCGGTGGCTGTGGCCGAATCCCTGTTGCAGTAAAGATGTCCCCTCCTCAACAACCCACTGGCGTAACATCGGGAACATGCCAGCCATGCATCACCGGTATCGATTGCCAACAGGATCCGTATGGCGAAAAGCGATGGTACGATGCTCAATCCATTGATTTTCAGCCACTCTGGCACGGAGAGTATATTGGCCCAGTTCGATTGCCTTCGCTGTTGGTGTATCGTGTTCGAATCAATGACGAGATTACGTTTACCTATATTCCGAATCGACAGAAGACGATTGAGGAGTACAAATTAATGGTAGGCGATGAAGTTAGCCTCGATTCCATTTCAGACGTAAGCATTAGGCAAGTAAGAGTCCCGGTTCAACCAGACGGTACCATAATCGTGCCATTGCTTAAAAACCCAATGCCTGCATCGGGCAAGACGATTCAAAATCTACGCAAAGACCTTGAGGTCGCGTATAAGCAGTACATTGTCGCTCCCGCAATCGACATCCTGCCGGTCAAGGTAAATACCGCAGTAGAGGATTTGAGAACAGCCGTCAACGGAATATACGCTGCAGGAGGCACGTCTATCGCAACAACCGTCAATCAAGACGGTAAAATTCAATTGATTGGGCTAGGAAGTGTATTTATTTTGGGCATGACTTTGGAAGAAATCAAACGCGAAATTAATCTTCGATACCGAGAGAATTATGTGGGGGTCGATATTGAACCTCGCTTGACCAGGACTGCCAGCCACGTTTGTTTTGTCTTCGGTGAAGTAGTCA